>DAOWAQ010000135.1 GCA_030634505.1 Calditrichia bacterium | reverse complement strand
GATGTCATATCAGAAAACAATGAAGCTGATGGCGAAGAAGAAATTGCTCATGAAAAAGAGATAAGCAATCAGAAAAACAAATTTTTAATCGGATTTAGTTTTGCACTGCCTTTATTTTTGCTGAGTATGTCACGGGATTTTCAATTGCTTGGGGATTGGGCCTATCAAACCTGGGTTTTATGGTTTATGTGGATATTAGCAACACCGGTACAATTTTATACCGGATGGGATTATTATGTAGGCGGATATAAATCAGTACGCAACTTTTCTGCAAACATGGATGTATTGGTTGCCCTGGGATCATCAGTGGCATATTTTTATAGCATATTTGTTACATTCTACTTAACATTTAATTCCACAATATTAGGTCATCATGTATATTTTGAAACTTCGGCGGTCATCATAACTTTGATCAAATTGGGAAAATTGATTGAAGTGCGTGCCAAAGGAAAAACCGGTTCTGCCATCAAGAAATTAATTGGTTTGAAACCTAAGACTGCAAAGGTTGTAAGAAATAATGTCGAAATGGATGTTCCGTTAAATGATGTTGTTATTGGAGATATAGTTATAGTCCGCCCCGGTGAAAAAATTCCTGTTGATGGAATTGTAATTGATGGTGAATCCAGTGTAGATGAAAGTATGTTGACCGGGGAAAGTATTCCGGTAGATAAAGAAAAGGGCAATAACGTTATTGGTTCAACTTTAAATAAACATGGTGTATTAAGAATTGAATCTAAAAAAGTTGGAAGTGATACTGTACTGGCACAAATTATCAGGTCGGTGCAGGAAGCGCAGGGAAGCAAAGCACCCATCCAAAAGATTGCTGATAAAGTTGCTGCTTATTTTGTCCCTATTATAATAGTTATTGCGTTTTTGGTATTTGGAATTTGGTTAATGGTTGATGATAGTTTTACTTCTGGTTTACTTCGATTGATTGCTGTCTTGGTTATTGCTTGTCCTTGTGCCCTTGGACTGGCAACACCAACGGCTATTGTTGTTGGGACTGGTATAGGCGCAGCAAATGGCATATTATTTAAAAATAGTGAAGCCCTGGAAAAAGCGCATAAATTAAAATCGATTGCTTTGGATAAAACGGGGACGATTACAAGTGGAAAACCTGTAGTAAACGAAATAATTATAAGTAATAAGTTTAAACAATCACAATTAAATATTTCTTCCAAAAAGGATTTATTAAAGTTGGCGGCTTCGGTTGAAAAAAATTCTGAACATCCATTAGCGGAGGCAGTCGTCAGAGCTGCAAAAAATGATAATTTACAATTAATCGATTCCACTGATTTTAAAGCATTGCCCGGAAACGGAGTAGTAGGAAGAATTGAGAATGTACAAATCCTGATTGGGAATTATAGTTTAATGCAGAATTCCAAAATCAATTTGAATGAATTACAAACAGAACAAAATCGACTTGAAGAAAAAGCAAATACAGTTCTGTGGATAGCATTGGATGATGAAGCAGTTGGATTGATTTCAATCTCTGATGCTTTAAAAGAAAATTCTGTAAACGCGGTGGAAGAATTGAAAAATCTTGGCCTGCAGGTTAGCATGATAACCGGTGATAACAAATCAGCTGCAAAAGAAATTGCGCAACAAATTGGCATCGACAAAGTATATGCCCAGATATTACCGGATGAAAAAAACGCAGTAATAAAACAGTTGCAGAACGAAACTAATGGAATTGTCGGAATGGTTGGCGATGGCATCAATGATGCTCCTGCTTTAGCGCAGGCTGATGTTGGTATTGCTATGGGCTCTGGCACTGATGTAGCAATTGAAACAGCAGATATAACTTTAATGCGTGGTGATTTGAAAAGTGTTCCACAGGCCATCAGGTTAAGCAAAGCAACCATGCGAACAATAAAACAGAATCTTTTCTGGGCATTTATTTACAATATTATTTTAATTCCAATTGCTGCCGGAATTTTATATCCTTTCCCGGAAATGCCACAATTTTTACGTAATTTGCATCCGGTTTTGGCTGCCGGTGCCATGGCTTTTAGTAGTGTGTCAGTGGTAATGAATAGTTTGCGGTTAAAAACAATCAAAATTTAAAACATCTTACCTAAGCTATTTGATTAAGTTCTTTGTCAATTCTTTCCTTCAAAAATACTTTTATCAACGATTGGTAGGGAATATCTCTTTTATTGGCAATCATCCTGAGTTCTTCCAATAGATATTCGGGTATTCGTAATGATATAGTTTTAGTAGTTGGTTTTAACTTAGAAAAAAATGCAGGTTTTGATTCTTTCCAATTTATGTATTCGCTGGAATCATTATTTGCCCAGAATTCCCGTTCTTCATCTTCGTTTCTAAATTTTGGAATACTTTTTAGTTTGCTCATAATATATTTCTTTCTCTTTTTTATTCATGTCTCTTGCAGATATTACTCGGATAAGTTGATCACGAATTGTGAATACAATAAATAAAAATCTTCGTGAATCTGTTTGTCCTAAAATATACGATCGCTTTTCTGAAATTGAGTGTTCAGTATCTTCCTCTACTAAAAAAGGTAAATTAAAAAACACTTGCTCACATTCATTTTTTGTTACTTTATGCTTTTCCCAGTTTTTTTCAGAATTTCCTTTATCCCACTGAAATCCAATACAACTATTCATCAGCTTATCCATGCATGTATATTATGAACATATACATAAAATAGCAAGAAGAAGTTCCTAATTTTTGATATTTCAATATAATTTAAAAATGATTGTGTGGTAGATTGTGTATTATCAGTATCACCCATGATTACAACGCACGCAACAGCAGGAATATCTTCATCAAAATAATTTTTAAAATCTTCAACAATATTCACTTGTTCTTCAATCCAATGATTGCAATTTTGTGATCCAGATTGTTTACAGATAATCATTACATCATCTGTGTAAGGACTGCAATAGAGGGAAGAATCAGTTTCTGAATTTGCCCCGACATAACAAAGACTGATCATAGCCTGAAATTAATTTGATAGCAGTGTCTTGAATTTTTTCCCAGAGGGAAATTTCAGTAGAATCTTTCTCAAACATTACAAAAATTCTTACAGGATAATCATCGCCTTCTTTTATTTTTCCATTTGCATTTGGTATAATATTACTTACTTTCCATATCCATTTGAGAAGGGGGTATTGTGTTGGATTAAAATTATATTTGCATACTAATCCAGATGCAGAGGAATCACTTTTTATTTGAAGACAATTCTCGTTTTCTACTGAGGTTATTTTATAATCGGTCGGCTTTTTACCGAATGAAAATTGAAAAGAATCCCAATTGTTTAAATTTTCAAATAAATCATAAAAAAACACTGAATTAAGATGTGATGTAGAATTTGGTAAATTTAAATTTAGCAATAATAAAAAAATTAAATTCATTTACTTATAAAACTCCAAATTTTAAAAATCAAAAAATAAATAATATCCAAAAACAAAATTTCAAAATTACAAACCCATGACATAAGTTTGTTTTTAGAATTTGAGATTTATTTGAATTTTGGGTTTTGTTATTCTTTTCAGCAACCACAGTCAGTTGAGGAAATTGGGTTAGAACTGTTCCGAAACACTGCTGTACCACAATCTTCAAACAATCCGAAATGTTCATTAAAATTTCCACTTAACTGAAAATATTTTAACAACCGTGTTTTGGAGAGCATTAATGCAGTATTACCGCAGATTCTTTTCGGGCGATTTTTTTCAAATAAATGTTCACTATCTAACTGAAGCCTGGATTCATTTTCAGGATGACCACCAAGATATGTTGCAGAATGTCCATAATCTTCGCAGGCGTCTTCTATTCCGTCAATTTTCCATAGCCGATATGTGGTCGAATAGAATTTTGCATTGCCTACTAATTCTTTTATTTCCGGTTCAGTGATTTCAATTTCGCGATGGGAAACAATTCGTGGGTCTGCAAAACCTGATTTACGGGCAATACGAATGAAATCTTTTTGATACAGCGCGCCACCGAGGCATTCGCCATAAAGTATATGATTTTGACGAACATTTTCCGGTAACCGCCGATCTGCATATATATCGGAGAAATAAAACACACCTCCAAATTTTAATAGATCATAAATTTTTTGAATGATTTTTGCTTTATTCTCTGCCAAATTTATGACGCAATTTGAAGTGACTAAGTCCAGGGATTCAATTTCGAAATGTTTATCTATGTTTTCCATATCGTCATGAATAAAATTTGTATTTGGTTTTTCATATCCCAATTTTTTCGCTTGGTATTCAACATATTCATTTGCTACGTTAATTTGACCTTCAGTCATGTCAATGCCGTAAACAAAACCATTATTACCAGCTAGTTTAGACATGATGTATGAATCTCTTCCCGTTCCACAACCGATATCTAATATTTTTAGTCCGTCTAAATCAGCAGGGAATGTAGTTCCGCAACCATAGTATTTACTTTGAATTTCATCATGAATTAACGGTAAAATTTCTTTAACATATTGTGGTAAAGATTCAACCGTACAACAGGCGGAGGTTTTTAAATCCTGCGTGTTCTGCAATTCTTCACCATAATACTGTTTTACATTTTCTTTAACGTCAAATTGAGTGTTCAATTTTTTCTCCTAAATTTCTATAATTCTGTTATTCATATTATCAGTCAAATGACTCCATCAAATATTAATTTATTTCTTTAAAATACAAGTTATTTAAAATAAGAATGCACACAGTAATATTGGCTACACAAATAAATAAAATTCCAAGCAGATTAATCCGAAAATTATCGATTTGGATTCTATTACTATTATTTTTTAACTTAAGTTGACACTCATTAATTTATTAAATAAGAAATTTGACATCTGGAGAAAAAATGTCGGGACAGGGTTCGACTGGAAATGTAATTGCGGCTTTAGCCAGTTTTTTTATTCCTGGATTGGGTCAGTTAATACAGGGTAGAGTTTTACCTGCCTTGATTCAATTTGTACTCGCCGGTATTTTGTGGATATTTCTTCTGGGTTGGATTGTACATTTATGGTCAATTATTGATGCAGCTAGATTTAAAGCAAATAACTAAAACTGTTTAAAAGGAGTTGTTGATGATTAGTAATCCGTTAATTAAGATTCCAGAGTTGGGACAGAGTATTTGGTACGATAATATTAGTCGAAACATTATCGATTCAGGAGAATTGCGCAGAATGATAATTGATGATGGAATAAGAGGAGTAACTTCAAATCCTACAATATTTCAAAATGCGATTTCTTCGGGTTCAGAATATGATGATTTAATAAAGGACATGCTGAATGAAAATAATAATTTATCGATTGATGATTTATATGAGAAATTAATTGTAAATGATATAAAAGACGGAGCAGATGTTCTCAGGTCTGTTTATGATGAAACCAATGGACTCGATGGCTATATTAGTGTAGAAGTATCACCCGATCTGGCATACAAAACTGAAGAAACAATTTCAGAAGCAAGAAAACTCTGGGAATTAATAAATCGTCCCAATTTGATGATAAAGGTTCCTGCCACTGAAGAAGGTGCTGTTGCAGTCAGGCAATTGATCGGTGAAGGTATTAACGTCAATATAACTCTGATGTTCTCTATGGATCATTATCTTTCGGTTGTGGATGCATATCTTTCAGGTTTGGAAGATAGATTGGCAAAAGGAAACGAAATTGGAAAAATAGCCTCAGTTGCCAGT
>DAOWAQ010000380.1 GCA_030634505.1 Calditrichia bacterium | reverse complement strand
CTGGCTGGCACGAAGTAAATTATTCTCATGATTTTAAATATTTTGTAGATACATTTTCGAATATAAATACACCGACCAAAACAATATTGTGTAAAAATAATGGAAAACAATTGATGACATTGGTTGAAAATGATATGGAAATATTGGAGTCTTATGAATTAAGCTCTCCTGAATTTATGCAAATCCCGACAGAAGACAATGTTTTATTAAATGCCTGGATTCTTAAACCATATGATTTTGACTCGGACAAGGAATATCCACTAATGATTTTTACTTATGGCGGTCCGGGCAGTCAGAGAGTTAAAAATAAATGGGGAGTTATTTCTTATTGGTTTCATTTATTATCACAAAATGGTATAATCGTTGCCTGTGTGGATAACAGAGGAACTGAAGGAAGAGGCGCAAATTTTAAAAAATATGTTTACAAAAAATTGGGACAACTTGATGTACAGGATCAAATTCAAGCTGCTAAGTATTTGGCGTCTCTAAATTATGTAAATGAAGATCGGGTTGGAATGTATGGATGGAGTTATGGTGGTTATATGGCTCCAATGTGCTTAATGCAGGGAAGTGAAATATTTAAAGTTGCAGTGGCTGTGGCACCGGTGACTGATTGGAGATTTTATGATACAATCTATACGGAAAGATATATGCAAACTCCAAATCTAAATAAAGAAGGGTATGAATTAGGATCTATTTTAAATTATGTTAATTTATTAAAAGGTAAATTACTTTTAATCCATGGAATGGCAGACGATAATGTTCATTTCCAGAATTCTGCGGAATTAGTGAAAGAATTGGTGAAACAAAATAAAGATTTTGATACCATGTTCTATCCTGATAGGAATCATGGAATACGGGGGGGCGGATTATTTACACGGGAACATGTATTTAATAAAATAACTTCATTTATTTTAGAGAATTTATAATTATTTATGGAAAAGAAATTTTTATTTCAACCTAAAAATATTATTATAATATTTATTCTAATGGCATTTTTGATGATTGCATCTGCTTTATTCGAGCTGTTTCAAAGCAAATCGGAATTATATGAGTTAATGGAAAAAGAGTCACATTCATTGCTACAGACTTTAATTTCAGCAACGACAAATTCACTTAAAAGTCGAGAAAAACTGGAGGATTTATACAAAACTCAATTACTCAATAATGCTAATTTTGTAAAAATACTTTTCGAAAAAGGTGAAATAAATAATTTGCAGTTACAGCAAATTTGTGAAGAAAATAATATTTTCAGAATTAATATTTTTAATGGATTTGGAAAAAAAATATTTTTTAGTCATGAACGTGAGCATTTTGATCTGCCGGAAAAAAAATCTCCGCAAAAAATTCTGAAAGCTATTTTTACCGGAGAAGCGGATACATTAATTATTGGGATTACACCTGCAAGGTTCGAAGAAGGCAAGCGCTATGCTATAGCACTGGCGACTCAGAATCGTGATGCAATAGTTATAAATGTTGATGCGGCAGATTTAATAAAATTTAGAAAAGAAATAGGAATTGGTTCTTTGTTACAAGAAATCAATCAAAATCCGGGAATTATATATGTTGCTTTGCAGGATACTAATAGTATCCTTGCAGCTACGGAAAATGTAAGTCAACTAGAATCAATAACGGAATCGGATTTTCTTTTCAATTCCTATATTAATTCATCCTACTTAATACGAACCACCGAATTCGATTCTATTGAAATCTTTGAGGCAGTTCATCCTTTTAATTATAATGGAATTTCCGTAGGATTATTTAGATTGGGGCTTTCAATAAAACCGATCGAAGATATAAATTCAAGAATTTATCGGCGGCTTGTAATTATTACAATTGTATTAATTATAGTTGGAACCATACTCTTTACTTTTATTTTTATTCGTCAAAGATATGACGTACTTCAAAAACAATTTAGAGCAGTGGAAGCTTATTCTACAGATATTGTTAAAAATGTAAGTGACGCCATAATTGTTTTGAATTCAAAGAATGAAGTTAATGTTATAAATAAAACGGCAGAAGAATTATTTGATGTAGAAGGCGATTCGACTTTAGGATTATCACTTGCTTCATTCTTTGGTAATAGCTCTTGTACTAAAATTCTTACTGCAAGCATTTCTCTACAGCAAATTGAATGTGTCATAAAAGATAATAAAAAATATTTGCTAATATCTAAAAGTGATTTCAGGGATGAAAAAGATGAAAAAAACACGATTCTGGTAATTCGCGATTTAACCGATCAAAAATTACTGGAGGAACAAATCCAGCGTAAAGAAAGATTGACCGCTATGGGAGAATTAGCTTCTGGTGTTGCCCATGAAATCCGTAATCCATTAAATACGATTGGTACTATTGTCCAACAATTAAATAAGGATTTTGAACCGGTCGACAATGTAAGTGAATATGATCAGTTAACAAAATTGGTATATAAAGAAGTCCGAAGGATCAACGAAACGATTCAGGATTTTTTAAAATTTGCGCGTCCTGTGCCTATAAATCCAATGAAATTTCAAATAAATGATTTGCTTGATCAGATTGATAAACAATATCAGTCAATGATGAAAACTTATGAAATTGATTTTAAGATTGTAAAAAATTGGTCTGGGGAAGTGTCTTGGGACCGGCAACAAATGCAACAAGTATTAATGAATTTGTTGCAGAATGCGGTAGATGCGATTGACCAAAAAGGAAAAATTATTTTAACCATTGACCCGCAGAAGAATAAAGAGGTTTTGCTAAAAATTGAAGATACAGGACCGGGAATGGACAAATCTACGCGATCAAAAATATTTAATCTATATTATACAACAAAGCCGAAAGGTACCGGTATTGGATTAAGCATTGTACAACGAATTATTTATGAACACAATGGTTTAATCAGCGTAGAAAGCGAGTCCGGTAAAGGAACTATTTTTATTATTAAATTCCCTGAAGTCGTTGATAAGTTGACTAAACAAT
>DAOWAQ010000189.1 GCA_030634505.1 Calditrichia bacterium | reverse complement strand
GATTGTATGCAGCAATAAAATCAGAAAAGCCACACGTTAAATTTGGATTAAGCCCATTTGGAATTTGGCGACCGGGAAATCCACAATCAATTAAAGGAATGGACCAGTACGATGTTCTGTTTGCAGATGCAAAATTATGGCTCAATGAAGGTTGGATTGATTATTTTACACCACAGCTATATTGGCCGATAAACCAGGTACCCCAGAGTTTTCCTGTTTTACTTGGCTGGTGGACAAAAGAAAATCACAAAAAAAGAAATCTTTGGCCCGGATTATATCTCAGTAAATTTAACGATGAAAAAGGTATTGATGAAATTACAAATCAAATTATGATTAATCGTGGTTTTAATAATGATGCACCCGGACATGTTCATTTTAGCATGAAAGCTTTTTTGAATGACAGTACTGGTATGAAGAAATCATTATTAAAATCTGCTTACAGAAAAAAGGCATTGATTCCTGCATCACCCTGGCTTGATCATACTCCTCCAATTGAGCCAAATGTTATTACAGAATCTATTGGAGATAGTTTGCTGATTAAATGGTCTCATGAAAACAAAGCAGATGTTTTTCGAACTGTAGTTTATTTTAGATACCAAGATTATTGGGATTACCAAATATATAATCAAACAGAAAATGATTGTACCATTCCGAAAATATTTGAGTATCAGGATAGAAATAAGAATACAATTCGATTGCCATTAGCAGAAATTGCCGTAAGCGCTGTTGATCGACTGGGAAATGAAAGCGAATTAAAAATGATAACTATTCAATAATAAATTAATTGAAATATTTTTGGAACTGTGCAAGTTAGAAACTTGGAAATTCAAATCAGAATATAATCCAAATATAATATCAATATGTCAAGTTTCAGAATTAGACCCAGGTTTAAACTTCAAGTCAATTTTAGTATTGATCAACTTCAGAATAAAATTACAAATGAATTAAAAAAATCAAACCAACAATGTAATGCCAATATAAACAACACATTTATTACGTTAAGCCTACCGGAAAAGGATATTCAATACTGGTCACCGCAACTACGATTAGCTTTAGAGGAAAATGAAGAAGGGAAGTTAATTCGAGGATTGTATGGACCCAAACCTTCTGTATGGGCATTATTTTTTTATTTCTATGCTACATTTGGTATTTTAGGATTTTTTGCAGGAATGTATGGCTTTGTTCAGTTAAGCCTCGATATGCCAGCACCTGTTTTGTGGTCTTTACCTGTCCTCGCCGGATTTTCCATAATATTATATTTAATGTCGCAAACCGGACAAAAGATCGGTGCGCAGCAAATGTTTACACTTCACAACTTTTTTGAATCAGCTTTAAATACCCAAGTTCGTGTATCATAATTATAGTTACTTTAACTTTTATTTTCTTTCTTAATAACAACCCAGAGATTGTAACTAAACGTTTCAATTATTGTTTTTAAATTAATCGAAAATAATCTTGATTAATAGCATTAATTCTTCTATAATATTGTCATGCAAAAAGATAATATATCAATTAATATATACTCACTGTTAACCTTTTTATCCATGGAGAATTAAAAATGAGTAAAACAGAAGACAATTTAAAAGAAGCTTTTGCGGGTGAATCACAAGCCAGAAATAAGTATACTTTTTTTGCAGCAGTTGCCAGAAAAGAAGGCTATCATTACATCGCCAAAATATTTGAAGAAACTGCCGACAACGAACGGCGTCATGCAAAAGATCATTTTAAACTCTTAAACGGTTTGGGTGATACCGCTGCAAATTTGAAAGCAGCATTTGAAGGTGAAGATTATGAAGTAACAGAAATGTATCCCGCGTTTGCTAAAGAAGCTGAAGAAGAAGGCAATAAAGAAGCAGCTTTACTGTTCAAGCAGATTGCAAAAGTAGAAGAACACCACAGGGATCGATATAAAAAATTAATGGAAATGGTAGAAAATGGAACAGTATTTAAACGCGATGAACCAATAAAATGGAAATGCAGTATCTGTGGTCATATTCATATCAGCACGCAACCTCCGGGAAAATGTCCTTGTTGTATGCATGGCAGAGAATATTTTGAACCGGCAAATATGGATATTTAAATTATTATAAGATATTTTCTAAAAAATAGAAACAAGTAAAATTTGTCATTTCGAGCGAGATTGTTGAGCGGTTCCCTGAGTCCCGAGAATTCGGGAAAGGACAGTCGAAAAATAACGCCGTACCTGCGTCAGGCTGAAGAAATCTCATTTAAAAAGAACGTGATTCCTCTCTGCGTTCGGAATGACATAAATACTTAAAATTCATTAATGTCATCTCGAATATAATGAGAGATCTCTTTTTAAAATCTGATAGATTTCTCCCTCCGGTCGAAATGACATTTTTATATAATATTTAAAAATCAAGATTTAAATGAAGTACTGGAAATAATATTATGTTATAATCCTTCTTCATCAAATTGCAGTTCTTTTTTGACCAATTCGTCAATATTTTTCACTTGTGTTAAAAGCGCTTCCAGTCTTTGTATCGGCAACATACTGGCAGCATCACATAGTGCATTATCACAATCAGGGTGTGTTTCTATAAATATAGCATCAATACCGGCAGCGGTTCCGGCGCGACTTAAACCAAAAATAAATTCCTTTGCTCCGCCTCTTTTATCACTGCTGCTAACTCCATATTTCCGTATGGCATGTGTAGGATCTAACATGACCGGGTAACCAAGGTCCCGCATAACTTTTAAATTGCGCATATCCAATACGAGATTATGATAGCCAAAAAATGTACCACGGTCAGTTAAAATAATTTTATTATTTCCTTCGCCTTCAATTTTGTTTATTACATTTCTCATGTCTCCAGGATGCAGGAACTGCCCTTTTTTTACATTTACTACTTTGCCAGTTTTGGCTACTGCCAAAGTTAATCCGGTCTGCATGGATAAATATGCCGGAATTTGAATAATATCCAAAACCTCACCACATGCTTGTGCATCATGCATATCATGTATATCAGAAAGTACGGGAATCTTAAATTGTTCTTTTACTTTTTGTAATATCTTTAATCCTTTTTCAACCCCCGGTCCCTGGTACGTTTTTGCTGATGACCGATTATCTTTCAAATAGGATGACTTAAAAATCAATGGTATGTTTAATTTATCTGTGATTCTTTTAATCTGCTCCGCCGTTTGCATTACGATAGCTTCCGTTTCAATTACACAGGGTCCGGCAATTAAAGCCAGAGGATTTTCTCCGCCAATCTTTATTCCTGATACATCAACTATATGCATAATATTTTTCCTAATTGATTAGTTAATCTTGAACAATATTTCTAAATCAAAATTATTAAATAATTTGTCATAAATAAAGAGAATGTTGTATCTTTGGTGATACAAAAATCAACTAAATTTTTATGAATATTAAAATTATTTATTTTACCAGTCCGGGCTGCTCAATATGTGTACATCAAACCGCAATTTTAAATGAAATACAATCAGAAAATAATATTGAAGTTGACAATCATTTAATAACGACTGCTTTTGATAAAGCTTTAACTTACGGTGTTAAATCCGCGCCGACTATGGTATTTTTGTATGATGAAAAACCACAAGTCGTAAAAACCGGGTTTCATTCAAAAATTCAGATAAAAAAAACTATTGAAATGATTGCTGGTAATTAATTATAAATTGGGCAACATAATGCGTTTTTTGGGTTGATTTTATCAGGAATATTTACCATATTTTAAATTATCAATGGAACTGTTTTATAATAAAAATGCGCACAATAATGAAGATGAAATTAAGTTTGATGATTTTGAATCGAAACACATTTTAAAATCAAAAAGAAAAAAAAATGGTGACATTATTCATTTTACAAACGGTAAAGGGGGTTTATTTAAAGGCGAGATTAAAAACCTTAAACCAAGTGTAATTTCAAGTTGCCAATTAGTAAAAAATATTCCATCTGCTGAAAAGAATATAACACTGGCTATTGGATTTATCAGGCCAAACAGACTGGATTTTCTCATTGAAAAAATTACCGAAATTGGAATTAATAAAATAATTATATTTGCCAGTGAGAACAGTAATTATTTTACAAGCAATATTGATCGCTGGAATAGAATTATGCAGCAGGCGATAAAACAAAGTTTAAGATATGTTCTACCTGAGATTGAAACAATAAAAAATTTCGAAATGCTGATTGAACAAAGTAGTAGTTTTACTGGCAAATTTATAACAGATCAAAGTGCAGAGATTGGGATATCAAGTATTACCAATCAAATTCAGGATAAAAAAATTAATAACTTAATTTATATTATTGGTCCAGAAGGCGGTTTAACTGAGTATGAAATTAGCTATGCCATATCGAAAGGATTTACTGAGGTAAATCTTGGGAAATACCGCCTGAGAACTGAGACTGCTGCACTTGTATGTGGAGCATTATTGAATACAAAAATAAATTAATTTTTCCGAAAGGAGGAAATATTGAACAGAGAAGATTGTATTTTCTGTGAAATTGCCGACAAGAAAGTTGCCAGTAAGATTTTTTACGAAGATGAAGACGTTGTTGCTTTTGAAGACATTAACCCGCAGGCGCCTTCACATATTTTAATAATCTCTAAAAAGCATATTGAAAGATTGACCCTTGTTAGTGCTGAAGATTTACAGGTGCTTGGAAAAAT
>DAOWAQ010000374.1 GCA_030634505.1 Calditrichia bacterium | reverse complement strand
TGGTGTTTTTGTATTAACATTTTTTCTTGAATCATTAGTTTACTATTTTTATTACATTTTTAAATCGAAATCTTCTGCAGATCATGATATTGAAACTTTTCAGGAAGTACATAAATTGATTGAGCAAGAAGATCTTCCTTTTGAATTGGATAAAATCAATAAATTAAAAAACAGGAAAATTCAGTCAGTTAAGGATAAACTTAAAACATTATATTTAAAGGATCATTCAAAGCTTTTCAAATTTATAAATGACAGAATAAATATATTAAAAATTGATGAAACTGATACCTGTGTACTTAATACACACACACTTTATAATGTACAGACCATTGAAAATCATTCGGTAAGTCTATTCGTCAATTTGCACAAGCTTAATGACATCAGGTATCTCAATCGCTATTTTCTGGAAATCCATAGAAAAATTTATAATGGTGGATTCTTAGTTGGTAATGTAGATACCATTGCGACACACCGTACAAGGTTTTATAAAAAGTATTCAAAAACTTTGGTCGAAATCCTTTATCCTTTTAATTTTTTGTTTAAAAGAGTTTTTCCAAAACTTCCCGGCATTAAAAAAATATACTTTTTTATCACTCGGGGTCGTAACCGGGTTTTATCTAAAGCAGAAGCTTTGGGTCGATTATATTTTTGCGGATTTAAGGTTATTGACGTAAGAGAAATTGATGAGTCCCTTTATTTTATTGCTCAACGCGTAAAACATCCTTCGGTTGAAAAAAATCCTTCCTATGGACCAACCATAAAACTTCAAAGAATTGGACTGAATGGCGAAATACTATATGTGAATAAATTTCGAACAATGCACCCCTATTCAGAATTTTTACAAGAATATATTTATGAAAATAACAAACTGCAGGATAATGGAAAGTTTAAAGATGATTTTCGGCTTACCGGTTGGGGGCAGTTTATGAGAAGACTGTGGATTGATGAATTTCCACAGTTTATAAATTATTGGAGAGGTGATTTAAATCTTGTTGGCGTCAGGGCGTTAAGCCAGCATTATTTTAATTTGTATCCGGAAGAACTTAAAAAATTTAGAATTCAATTTAAGCCCGGTTTGGTACCTCCATATTATGCCGATATGCCCGATTCATTTGAGGAAATTGTACATTCAGAATGGGAATATTTAAAACAAAAAGAGAACCATCCTTTTAAAACCGATATAAAATATTTTATTAAAGCATTTTATAACATAATCTTCAAACAAGCCCGCAGTCAATAGCTCAAAAATATTGGCAATTTAATTCCTTTCGTGGGAGGGGTAGTGGGATGTAATTGTTCAAATATACCACACATGTCATTTCGAATCCAGATTTATCTGGAAGAGAAATCTCATTCATTACGAAAGGGCAAACATACCTATAACTGTTATTGTCATTCTGCCGCGCAGCAGTGGCTATGCCACAAGAAACTTTGTTACTAAAGTAATCAAATGAATTTGGGCAACTATTATGTTTATATAACGACAAATCCAGGAAAAACAGTTTTATATACCGGTGTCACCAATGATCTGAAACGTAGGGTATTTGAACATTATAAAAACAAAGGAAATTCTAAGATATTTGCCGGGCGATATTACTGTTATAAGTTCATTTATTATGAACATTATCCAGATATTAGACAGGCCATTTTCAGGGAAAAAGAAATCAAAAATATGAATAGAAAAAAGAAAGACGAATTAGTATCAGCTAATACTCCGAAGTGGAATTTTATAATTATTTAGAAATTTAATTAATAATCAAAAATGATTCTTATGCCAAAGGCATCCCTCCGGGACAGAATGACATTTACATTTACCCATATTATTAAACATAAGGCATTCTTAAATAATTTAACCGGTAAGCGCCTGATTATTTATTGGACGCTTTTTTTATTTATTGTGAGTACTGTGCATGCACAAAATCCAGCACAGTATTTATACCTTGATGAATCTGTTTATCCGTACATTGATTATTTAATTAATTCGGGTAAATCAATTCCCGATTTTGTCTTTAGCCAACCTTATGAAAAAAATGAAAATTTAATTAAACCAAATGAAAATAAGAGTTCTGATTTTTTTGAAAAATATTGGGAAAATTTTTATAGTGAAAAAAATCTGAGTGGTCAACTTCAGGTTGATGATAGAGTTAATTATACAAACACGATTTTTAATAGATATAAATTAGCCGGAAGCCTCCATTTTACTGACGATAATATTACCCTGGCAAACCGTACAATTGTAGATCAGGATTACAAGCATGATCCATTATTTGCAGGAGATTTATCGGAATCAGAAAATTGGTTATACGGTAGGGTAAATGATGCATATATCAATTTGAGATTTAACAGATTAAATTTATTTTTTGGACGAATGCACCGAAACTGGGGACCTGTTAATTCTAATAGCCTGATATTATCAAATAATCCTTATACCTATGATCATTTTCTTTTTTCCTATACATTTGAAAAAGTAAAATTGTCACTTATTTTTACACATTTAGAAAATCTAAATGCCATTGAATTGAAATATCCCAGTTTTGAACAAAATATAATTCTCAATGCCAGAAAGTATATGGTAGGTCATAGATTGGATATTAATTTTTATGATAATTTTCAGATAGCTTTGACAGAAATGGCTATGTATGGTGGCGCGAATCGTGACATCGAATTGGCATTATTTAATCCGATGAATTTTTATTATGCATTGCAAAGAAATGATAAAAAAGCCATTAGTTGATTATGGGCATTGGATGTGTTTTATAAGCCAGTTAAAACCGTATCATTATATGGGCAATTTCTTTTGGATGATATTGTTGTGAATAATGATCCCGGTGTTGACGACAGGGCTCGATTCCCCGATCGGTTAGGATTAATGCTTTCTGTAAGAACAGGAGATTTTTTACTACCTGGTTCAAATTATGATTTTACCTATGTTCGAATTTGGAATAGAACCTATCAATCTAAGGTGACTTATGAAAATTACCATTATCGTCAATTGGGTTTAGGGTATCCATGTGCCAGTTGTGAAGA
>DAOWAQ010000283.1 GCA_030634505.1 Calditrichia bacterium | reverse complement strand
TTTTCAATATCTGATTTATTTAATTGGTTTTCTTTTAATTCAAGGTTGAAATTCGTGTTAGCGATAGATTCAATATTAGTGTATTTCCAATCTTCATTTTTAGTAGTAGGAAATCCAGCGTCGAGAAATTGTACCATTGCAGTCTTACGAATTTTGTGAATTATAGAATTTGACTGACCATTTAAATTGTTTTCAAATTTTTGAAATTTTGATTCGTACCAGTTTGTATATTCCTTTACTTTGTTTGACATTATGCTACCTCTTTAAGCCAATCATATCCTTTATCTTCTAATTCAAGCGCAAGTTCTTTTCCACCTGACTTTACAATTTTTCCATTATATAACACATGTACAAAATCAGGGACAATATAATGCAACAATCTTTGATAATGTGTAATGATCACAAAAGAATTGTCCTTATTCTTTAGTTTGTTTACACCATTAGCAACAATTCGTAGAGCATCAATATCCAGCCCTGAATCCGTTTCATCTAAAATTGCTAATTTTGGTTCTAATATTGCCATTTGAAAAATTTCGTTTCGTTTTTTTTCACCTCCTGAAAATCCTTCATTAACCGGTCGATTTAATAGTTTTTTATCAATTTCAACCAATTCCATTTTGTCTTTTACAAGAGCAAGAAAATCAATAGCATCAATTTCAGAAAGCCCCCTGTGTTTTCGAATTTCATTTAAACCTGCTTTTAAAAAATACATATTACTGATACCGGGAATTTCTACAGGATATTGAAAAGCAAGAAATAATCCTTCCCGTGCTCTTTCTTCCGGTAATAATTCCAACAAATTTTTATTATTATAAATAATTTCTCCTTTTGTAATTTCATATCCTTCTTTTCCGGAAAGAACATGAGCCAGTGTACTTTTACCTGAACCATTAGGACCCATTATCGCGTGGATTTCTCCCGCTTTTACCGATAAATTAATTCCTTTTAAAATTTCAATGCCCTCAACACTCACATGTAAATCTTTAATCTCTATCATCTCTTTCTAACTCCATTACTTTTAATTTTATAATATTTTCATAAGATTATTAAGCAGCTGTCATATTTAAATCTTTTCACTGTCCACTAGTCACAAATCACTGATTTTTTTAATCTACATTTTTCAATCTTCAATCAATTATCCAACGCTTCCTTCCAAACTCACATTCAGCAGATTCTGCGCTTCGACTGCAAACTCCATAGGCAGCTCACGAAACACTTCTTTACAATATCCGTTAACTATCATTGAAATCGCATCTTCTGTAGACAATCCACGTTGATTACAATAAAATATCTGATCTTCACCTATTTTGGATGTGGTTGCTTCATGTTCAACAATTGCTGTGGGATTTTTAACTTCAATATACGGGAAGGTATGTGCGCCGCTTTTATCCCCAATTAGTAGTGAATCACATTGAGAATAATTTCGTGCATTTGTTGCTTTTTTTGAAACTCTTACCAACCCCCTGTAAGAGTTATCACTTCTTCCAGCTGAAATTCCTTTTGAAATTATGGTGCTTTTCGTATTTTTTCCGAGGTGAATCATTTTTGAACCGGTATCTGCCTGCTGATAATTATTTGTCATAGCTACTGAATAAAATGCACCTATCGAATTATCACCCTGCAGTAATACGCTTGGATATTTCCATGTGATTGCAGAGCCGGTTTCTACCTGAGTCCATGAAATTTTTGAATTAACACCCCGACACGCACCGCGTTTAGTAACAAAATTATAAATTCCACCCTTACCATCTTTATCTCCCGGGTACCAGTTTTGAACCGTAGAATATTTAATTTCTGCATTATCCAATGCAACCAACTCCACCACAGCTGCATGTAACTGATTTTCGTCCCTCATTGGCGCTGTGCAGCCTTCTAAATAGCTTACATAACTTCCCTCATCCGCAATAATCAATGTCCTTTCAAATTGACCTGTTTCTGATGCATTAATTCTAAAGTATGTTGAAAGCTCCATTGGGCAACGAACACCTTTGGGGATATAACAAAATGATCCATCACTAAAAACTGCAGCATTTAAAGCCGCAAAAAAGTTATCCGTTGTCGGCACAACTGAACCAAGATATTTTTTTATCAAATCAGGATGATTTTGAACTGCATCAGAAAATGAACCAAATATTATTCCTAAATCAGCTAATTTATCTTTAAATGTCGTTGCCACAGAAACACTGTCAAAGACTGCATCAACAGCTACACCAGATAAGCGCTTTTGCTCATCGAGAGAAATTCCAAGTTTTTCATAAGTTTTTAATAATTCAGGATCAACTTCATCAAGACTTTCCAGTTCCGGATTCTTTTTGGGAGCCGCATAATATCTTAAATTCTGGTAATCTACAGGATTGTATTTTACTTTGGGCCAATGCGGTTCTTTCATTTTTTGCCAACTTTTAAATGCCTTTAATCTCCATTTCAACATAAACTCAGGCTCATTTTTCTTCGCAGAAATAATACGAATAATTTCTTCATTCAATCCTTTTGGAATCGTTTCCATTTCAACATCAGTGACAAATCCGTATTTATATTCCTGGTTTATTACCTCTTCCAGTATTTTACTTTCTTCACTCATATATTTTTCTATCCCTATTTTGTATTAATTTATTCTATAAATTGTACGATTGGTGTATATTTATCTTTTAAATCTTTTAATGAAATATTTCCGAAGAAACTAAAAAGCTCGTTTTGAATCATTTCCATTGGACCTTTAATATTGCATGAACTTAATTGGTTGCATTCGCACTCATCGATTGATACACAATCAACGACTTGCAGTGGACCTTCAATAGCAGTTATAACATTTATTATATTAATATCTGATAAATTTTCTTTTAATTGATAGCCTCCTTTAACACCCTGATGAGAAACGATTAATTCATTTTTAGTCAATGATTGCATAACCTTTCCCATAATTTCTGGAGGAATATTGTGCTTCTGCGATAATTCCTTTGCAGTATAAAGCTTATCATCTTTACCATTCGTCATTGCCATTAATGCGATGATTGCATACTCAGTTTTTTTACTTAATTTCAACATACTTTTGGTTTCATTTTAAATCCGATTAATTTAGTCGCATTTAAGAACAAAAGTCAAACTTTTTTTATTCCTGAGAAAATGTTTATATGATAATTGGAAATATTTACCACAAAGTTCACGAAGTACACGAAGGTTTACAAAAGTTCAGATCTAATTTTTTTCATTTAGTTTATAAGATTTTTCTTCGTGCTCTTTGTGCTCTTCGTGGTTCTAAGAATGACTTAAACTAATAAAACCAAAGCAATAATTAGCAGCCAGATAACACCGGATATTAAAAAACCATTTACAAATTTTGTATCCAGTTTTACAAATTCTTCACCTGCATCATCACCATTCGAAATATTGCGTTTATATTTTGCCAGTGTGCCATGGCTTGTCCATCCAAGGATTATTATATTAATGATAAGCAGCGTCATTTTAATATCAAAAAACGGATGTACAATAAATACATAATAAAGCAATGACAGACCAGAAACGATTGAAACTACCAAACCCACCGAAAGCAATCTGTTGAATCTTTTTATTAAAGCATAATAAGTGGAAAATTTTATTGATCCTGATTTTGAAAAACTGTTTAAGCCTATAACACAAAAAGTATTTCCAACAACAAAGATTAATCCAATCAAATGAAAGTATTTAAGAATATGATAAAATGTGATTTTGTCCATGCAACTTCTCC
>DAOWAQ010000005.1 GCA_030634505.1 Calditrichia bacterium | reverse complement strand
TTTCTTTAACTCTTCAAAATTTGGTTCAATATCAATTGATAATGATTTTACAAAAGAGATATCCGAAGGATTAAAAAAATATTTAATCTTGCCTCGTTCAATATTTGTTAAATCAAAACAATTCATAGATTCTGCTAATATGATTATTAGTATTATGATTTTTCTAAAATGTGTCATTTTATTTTTTGATCTTTGTTTTACAAATATTTATCAATCCTAAATGAAATCATACTATTTTATCTGCTCATGAACGTAAGGATAGATTAAAGGGAAAATATATCCTTGGGCAGTACCTAATATTTTAGCAGCGTTGAAAAATTTAAACTGTCCTTTCATAAATATGCTAATATTCATATTGTTCTATCCTTCTTAAACTACTGAAAATTATTAAATTCTTAAAACAAAAAACAGAGGGATTTAATAATAACAAAAGATATTCTTTAAAATATGGAAAACTGAAAACTTATTAGTCAGTGACTGCTTTTGCAGCTGCAATTCCTTCAGGTAGTCTCACTTTTTCCAGCATAAACATTCCACCTATAAAAAAGACAATTAAAGCTAAAATACTTAACCTGCTACTTCCTGTTAGATGTCCAATCAATCCGAAAATCGCAGGCCCAACCATACCTGAAAATTTTTGACTAATATCAAAAAAACCGAAAAATTCAGCAGATTTGGATTGTGGAGTCATTAATGCAAATAATGAACGGCTTAGAGCTTGTGTGCCTCCTTGAACCATTCCGACACCGATAGCAAGTAGCCAAAAATGTAATGCTGAAGTCATGAAATAGCCACCAATTGCAATTAATGTATAAACAATTAGTCCTAAATAGATTGCTCGTTTGGCTGTTATTTTTTGTGCAAGTTTGCCGAATAGTATTGTACATGGTATTCCTAAGAATTGTACTGTCAGTATTGCCCCAATCAAATGCTCTTGTCCAATTCCAATTTCAGTACCAAAAATAACAGCCATAACCATAATTGTTCCAATACCATCATTATAGAGCCAAAATGCTAACAGAAAGAGAAAAACTTGTCTAAAATTTCTAATCTCCTTTAAGGTCTGTTTTACTCTTCGGAATCCAATAATAACTATGTTTTTTTTCTCAATAATTATCTGCTTTAACTGCGGCTCAGAAACGTATTTAAAAATAGGAATAGAAAATAAAGTCCACCACAAAGCAACTGTAATAAAAGTTAATCGTGTTGCAATTTGTGTATCATTAAGACCAAAAATTTCTGGTGACATAATCATTAAAAGGTTTATAGCTAAAAGTAATCCTCCTCCCAAATAGCCAAAAGCATAACCTAATGTTGAAATTATATCTACTCTATCATCTTTAGCAATATGAGGTAAAAAGGAATCATAGAACAAATTCCCTCCGGAAAATCCGATTCTGCCTATAATATATAAAATGGAAGCTAAATACCAGTTTCCACTTTTCACAAAAAACAATAATGCTGATGATATAACTCCTAAAAAAACAAAAAACTTGAGAAAATTCAGTTTTGAATGTTTCATGTCTGAAATAGCACCAAGAACCGGAGCCAAAAATGCTATGACAACCATTGCAATAGTATTGGTATATCCCCAATAACTACTTGCAATATTTGGAGACAACGATGAGGCGGCCACCTGACTATAATACACAGGAAGTACAGCTGCCATCATTACAGTTGCGAAAGCTGAATTCGCCCAGTCATAAAACATCCAGCTAACTACTTCACGTCTGTTATCTATATTTTTTAATAATATCATTTTAAAATCGATTTATTAAATTAATAAATTAATTGAAGGGTTTTGATTTTAGCTGACAAAAAAAAACCTTCTCAATTATATGAGAAGGTCGTGTTGAAAATTTCAATCATTAAAGTTGACTTTGGACATGGGCGACGACGCCATTAATGACAGATTTTAAAGTATTGAAAACACCATCGCCTTTTACAGCAATTGCCTCAAAACTTGGTACATCAAAAAAGTTTAATTTTTTCTGTAGGGATTCTAAAGAATCTACACCTGGAAGATCACGTTTATTAAACTGAATAACCCAGGGAAATTTCTCTAAAGAATGACCATCTTGCTTTAGATTGTTTTCTAAATCTAACAAAGTTTCAATATTTGCTTCCATTCTATGTGGTTGAGAATCAGCGACAAATACAATACCGTCCACACCGTTTAAAATTACTTTTCTACTTGAAGCATAATAAACCTGACCTGGTACAGTGTAAAGATTAAATTTTGGTTTTTTACCCTTAATTCTACCAACTTCAATTTGCATAAAATCAAAGAAAATAGTTCTGTCTTCTTTTGTTTTTAATGAAACCAATTCTCCTGCCAGGGAAGGATCTAATTTGGAATGAATGTACTCAAGATTCGTCGTTTTGCCACTCATGCCCGGTCCGTAATAAACAATTTTTAAATTAATTTCTTGCAGCGCCCAGTTTATAAACATTTCATCCTCACATCTATTTCAAATTTTAACTGTTATTTAAAGGATTCATCTAATGCATCACCCAAAAGTGTGCTGAAATCAGAATCTATCATATCTCTACTATCTAAATCATCCGAAGCCTCTTCTTCTAATATCTGATTTAATCCCTGAATTGCTTTTTTTGTATAAATTCTAATTAAACCAAGTGTAACACTGACGTCAAAGACCACGACTAAAAAGAAATTTTCTCCGACATTAGATAGATAAACGTTTCTTTTTTCACCTTCGTGAAACAACAACTTAAATTTGGCATCTTCACCAACTAATTTAGCCATCTCTGCAGTAGCGGCGAAATCACTAGCTGCTAAAGCAGAAAGTACAGTAGTATTCATATCCTCTGTGTTTCCTCTTTGGCTTATTAGTTGACCACTCATGTCTGCAAAAAGAATTGCCGAGGCTTTCGTCTTTACAGCCAGTTCTGATAGCGTCTTGGTTATCCCTTCATACTGAGTACCATTTAAGATGATTTGTCGGCTACCATCCTTTAGTTTTTTTGTTTGTACCATAGGAAACCACCCTCATTTTATGTTATATTCTTTGTGTCTGATGTTTTTTCAATCTGGATAATGCCAGATTTAAACTTTCCCTTAATCTTTCTACAGCTTCTGCTAAATATTTAATTTCATCATTTGTTTTCACTGAAACTTGTTCTTCCAATTTTCCAGTACTGATCTCGTTTGCTCTTGATGTTAAATATAATATTGGCTTTAAAATCCTGTTTGATAAAAAATAAGTAATTATAATTCCAATTAATGTCACTGTAAGGATTGTTATTATTATTGATTCTATCGGTTGCGAAACTTGTTCCCTGATATATTCACTTTTCATTCCAACCCGAACATATCCCAGATCTCCTTCTTCAACCGGAACAATAATATCGTAGCATTCAAGTTTTAATTCCGGGTCATTTATTATTTCGGGTACTAAATAATTATCAATATTTTCAATATTTTTTTGCGCAATCGCATCAGGTACCTGTCCATTATAAGTATCAGTCAATATTTCCAAATCAAAATTATGAATGATTATATATTCAACAGACTCCGACGTTTGTGAATTTGTTATTATTTCTTTCAATGCAACTTTATCTTCATCCAGAATTTGAGGGGCACTATATTTTGCTATATCCTGAGCAATGGTACGCCCTCTCTCAATTAATTCACTTTCAAGAGATTTCGTTACAGTAGAATTTACTATAAATACTAGTATAATTCCCAAAAATAAATTACTGAATACAAGAATTCCCGATATTTTCCATCGCAAACTTAGAAATTTCATAGATTTCTTATCTCATTTAACATTTGCTGTTGAAATTGAACACTTTTTTGTTCGTCTTTTATTTCCTGACTTATAGCTTCTATCAGCATTGGAATCTTATCTTTATCAAATCTTTCACGACTTTCGTTAAGTTCCCACATTACATCTTCGATTAAATAATTTGCCACCGGACCTATAATTTTTACAAGCGAACTCTCTATTTTATTAAAAAAATCGTCAGAAACAAATATTTGATCTTCTGTTTGTATTTTTTGAATTTTAATCAGTTTTTTCTGAAATAATGTATATAGTAATGACAAACATTCATCTTCGTCTAAACTAAGGTTTTCTATAATTTTCTGAACTGTTTGATTGCCATCAATTTGAGTAACAATCGCCCATTCAGATGATTTAAGCTGAGCATCTGCAGCTGCCTGTGCTGATATTACGGAAAAAATGACAAAATTATTCGGAATTACACTTCGAATTATTTTACGTTCTTCATCTGTCATCTTTTATTATTCGTAATATATTATTTACATAAATCATGTAAATATAAAGAGATATCAAAATTATTGCAATTTTGAAATTAATTTTATTTCTGATTCGTCCAATTTATCTTTTCTTAAAACAACAGATTTTTCTGATGTGTGTTTTTTAACCATTTTCATGAATTTTTTATCTTCCAGCAAATGAGCAAGTACTACATTCTGTGTTATTCTTAAAAGAGATTGTGCTCCGGAAGAAGTACAAAACGAAACAAGTAAAAATTGGGAAGAATTTTTAACTATTATATGGAATTTTTCCCAATAGATTTCCATATCACTGATTTTTTGATTCTTTAAATTATTAGCAGATATAATTCTTAGCAGATGTATAGCAATGTTTTCAAGTTTGTCATCATCGAGAACCTTACTCATTTTATCAATGATTTTAGCTGTATTTGAACATACCAAAACACCTTCTACCCCATCAATATTATAAATTTCGCTCAGCCAGTGGGTTTCCATATATGTTTTCCTTATGACAGTGCTTTTCTTACAAATTGAATAATCGTTTCAAATTGAATTTTGCTATCCAACTCCATATAGGCAATGTCATTATTGTATTTGGTCATTAAAGTTTTAATCTTTTGTTTCTGCAAACTAATAAATTCCGGTTCATCCATTAATATAACATCTGTAAGTTTTTTTACCTCCAAATAAGAGAAGGCAACAAGTGGACTTTCGTCTTTGACATCAAATGTACTCGCAATAACTTCACCTTCCCTTGATATTACTGCTGCGTTTTGCACACCCTTTACATTCATTAGCATGTTCACAACTCGTTGTTCCGGTTTTTCGTTAGATGCTTGAACGGTATCCACATTGTGCAATCCCTCCAGTAACAGGTTATTCCAATGCGTTTTTATTGAAACTACTGGAGGTTTGACGCCACTTTCAACTTTAAAATCACCTTCATTTAAAAATAACAAACGATTAAAAGCTTTCTCGCCCATATCGGGGTCATATTCCGCATGTGCAACTTGACCATTGTGAAAATATATGAATCCATATTTTCCGGAATGTTCAATCGTAAGTTTTGCCGTATTTCTTTCCATGCAATTTAATTGCACGAGATTTGGCACTTTTAAATCTTTTAAGTTTCCTACCAGAGCCATAATTAACCCAATATATCCATTACCATTTGTTTTATTTCTTTAATTTCAAAAGGTTTTTCTACATAATATTTTGCACCGGAATTAAATGCTTCTTCCTTTTTTTCAGGAGAACCATATGCAGTCATAATGATTACTTCTGTACCGGGATAATCTTGTTTAATGTTTGTTAGTAGTTCTAATCCACTCATTCCCGGCATACTAATATCTGTTATGACTAAATCATAATTTTTTTCTTTTAGTTTTGTTGAAGCCTCTTCACCAGAAGAAGCTGTTACAACTTCATAATCATGTTTTGCTAAAATGAAACTTTGATATAAACTATATGTCAAAGTCTCTTCATCATCCACTATAAGCAGTCTTTTTTGATCATTCATAACAATTGGCCTATTTTAAACTATTTTACACAAAAATCGATTTTAATTCAATTGGTTATTATGCATTTTTGATTTACATTATATCGGCAAATATAACAAAAAATTTGCCCCTTTTTTGATCTCACTCTTCACTTCTAATCTGCCTCCATTTTCCTCAACCAACCTGGAAGATATCGCCAATCCCATGCCAATACCTTCATTTTTAGTTGTAAAGAAAGGATTAAATATTTTTTCTATGATTTCATCTTTTATACCCTTACCTGTATCCATAATTTGAACCAGTACCATTTCCTTTTCATTTGATTTGTCTGATACTGAACTCATTTCTGTAAGATTTGTCTTTACATTAATTTCACCTGAACTATCAATGGAGTCCATCGCATTAAGCATTAGATTGACTATAACTTGTTCTAATTGACTTTCATCAACAAATACTTTCGGTAATTCCGGCATATATTCGGATTTAAACTTAATTTTCTTCTTCTTCATTCGGGATACTAATAAAAGATGTACACCCTCTATTATTTTTTCAATATCTACAAATTCTTGTTGCGGACGACTTGGTTTTGCAAATTTGAAGAATTTTTTAAGTAATTCATTGGAACGGTCAATTTCCTTAACAATTCTGGAGACTAATTGAGCACGAAAATCATTTGGTGAAAAACTTTCTTCCAAAACCTGCGCAGATGTTTTTATGCCTGCTAACGGATTTCTAATTTCATGAGCAATCCCCGCTGATACTTCTCCTAAGGTAGCCAACCTTTCCATCCGTTCCATTTGTCTTCTGAAATTTATTAGATTTGTCAAATCACGAAACAGTAAGATAACTCCCTCAAATTTGGAATCGTTGGATTGCAATATTGATGTGCTGAAACCAATAGGAATAATTTTATTCGTTTTAGTTACAAGATTTACTTCTCTACTTTCAAACATATTTTTGTTTTTTAAAAGATCTTTTAAAATGTCTTCCGCTTCATAAAGATCAGCAAATAGTTGATTTACCGGTTGGTTAATCAAATCGTCATAAGAGTATTCAATTGCTTTTAAAGCGGCATGATTAATGAAAGTAATATTTCCTGAAAAATCGATTGTAACTATACCACTAGATATATTTTGAACTATTCCTTTATGAAATCTATACACATTTTCAAGTTTTTTTGTTCGTTCACTAAGAAATTTATATTTCTTTTCCAATTCATTATACTTTTTCTCAAACGGAACAGAAATATTATCCTTTAAAAAAGCTTTATTTATTAATGATACAGCTTCTCTTTTACTATCGAAATGTTTGCTCATCGAAATACTTAAGTTTTATAATTATTAAAGAATTTACATTAAATCTACCGGATCGACATCAATCTGCACTTTTAATTCACGATTGTTACTTTTGATGAAGGGATATAATATTTTTTTTAAATCTTTACCAGATCTCACGTTATTTTTGTCAATTTTAACAAATAAATGCCATCGATAAAAATTATTTATTTTAGAAATCGGCGCTGGTGAAGGACCAATTATTTTATAGTGTTTTTTAAATGATTTTTTTAAGGAAATAGCAATTTCTCTTATGATTGAAATCGTTTTTTGTAAATCTATACCACTTGCTCTGATATTTATGATTCTTGTAAATGGAGGATAATCCAATTCCATTCTATTTTTCATTTCATTTAAATAAAAATTCATAAAATCATGTTTGCTTGCAAACTGTATGGATGAATGCGAAAACTGATAACTTTGAACAATTACTTCTCCCTTAACAGCACCTCTGCCCGATCTACCGGCAACTTGTGTCAAAAGCTGAAATATCCTTTCTGATGATCTGAAATCCGGAATGCTCAATCCCACATCCGCGGATATAACTCCAACTAAAGTAACATTTTCGAAATCAAGCCCTTTTGATATCATTTGTGTACCTAAAAGAATATCGGATTGTTTTTGCTTAAATTTATATAAAATTTCATCATGTGAATTTTTATTTTTTGTTGTGTCCTGGTCCATTCTTAAATATTTTGCTTCTGGAAATAATCTTTTCATCTCAAACTCGATTTTTTGAGTACCTACCCCGGAATATTTTACCTGATAACTGTTACATTTTGGGCAATTATCCACTGCAATTCTACTATAATTACAATAATGACATTGTAGATTATGATTGTATTTATGATAGGTAAGGCTTATTTCGCAATTAGGACAACGAGCAATAAATCCACAATCAGTACATTGCAAAAATGAAGAAAACCCACGTCTATTTTGTAACAAAATTATTTGCTCAGATTTCTCCAATCTATCTTTTATTTTGTTTACTAATACCGGAGAAAAAATTTCTGATTCTTTTTTTGCATTTAATCCTCGGATATCGACAATTGAAACATGAGGTAAAGGAATGTTACCTATTCTGTTTTTTAATTCTAAAAGTGAGTATTTATTTTTACGAGCATTGTAATATGATTCCAAACTTGGTGTTGCAGTGCCTAACAGAACTATCGCATTTTGCATTTTCGCTAAGTAGACAGAAACATCCCTGGCATGATACCTTGGAGCGCTATCACTTTGTTTATAGGATCCGTCATGTTCTTCATCTACAATGATAATACCCAGGTTTTTAACAGGTAAAAACAATGCGGATCTCGGACCAATTACAATCGAATAATCTTCTTTATATATTTTAAACCATGCATCATATCTTTCACCCAAAGACATTTTACTGTGGAAAACTGTCACATTATTTTTAAAATGCTTTTGAAAGCGGCTGACTGTTTGAGGAGTAAGACTTATTTCAGGTATTAATACTATAGCTGATTTTTTTTTTGAATAAACTGCACGGATTGAATCAATATATATTTGTGTTTTTCCACTCCCGGTTACGCCATGAATCAAATAAGTAATAAATTCTTCATTGGAAATGCTCTTTTTTATTTCTTCATATACCTGTTTCTGATCTTTCGTTAAGTTGATTTTTTTATCATCTTCTGCATATTTTATTTCATTGGATCTGTAAATTTCTTTTCTTTCTTTCTTTAAAACATTTTTTTTTATCAATGTTTCAATTACTGTCGATGAAGTATTAAGTTTTTTCAACAAGTCTGCTAATAAAATGCTTTGTCCTGCATATTCCTTTAATGCTTCGATCTTTTTGTTTTTTGAGCTTAGGTTTTTTAGTAATGATTCTATATTTTGAGGTACATTGATAAAATATCTCGTTTTAACTTGTACAGATGGTCGTTCTACTTTTCGCTCTGAAATAATAATTTTTTTATCAAGTAATATTTTACTTATGTGATTTAATGATTTTTTTCCAAATTTCTCCTGATAATATTTATAAGTTTTCCCGGGATTTCTAAATATGAGTTCCTTTAGTTCATTTTGCCTTTCGGTCAATTGAATTTCAGAATCGTCATAGTTTTCATTTATATATAATCTTCTTTTTGCCGACTCATCAATACCCTTGGGAAGTGCAAGTGTCACAGATTGTCCCCAACTGGACATATAATACTCGGATATCCATTTTGTCAGTTTTAAAATTTCTGACGATAGCAAGGGCTTATCATCGAGTATATCTGTAATTTCTTTTAAGTTATCAAACGGAACTTTGGATTTAATATCAACCACTACGCCCGTTAATACTTGATTTCCCAATGGTGCTAAGACACGCACACCGGGTTTTATAATATCAACAATTTCAGATGGAATCTTATATGAAAATGGATGATCGAGGGAATTATTAAATACTACTTCCGCAAATTTGGTCACTGTAAGCTCATTAATTTATATAAAGATTTAAATTTAATTTGTCTTGAAATTTTATTTTGAAAATAAGTGGAATTTGAATGTGAATCAATACAAAATGAAAAAAGGCGGAAATAATCCGCCTTAATACTACTCTTTTACAACCCAAACTTTGACTTTTGCTTCAACTTCAGGATGCAATTTAATCGGGATGGAATAAATACCCAAAGATTTAATGGGTTCTTCCAAGATAATTTTTCGTTTATCTATTTTGTGTCCCTGGGATTCCAGTACTTCAGCAATATGTTGCGATGTAACAGAACCAAATAATTTATCTTCTTCACCAACCTGAACAGTTATAGTACAAGAAACATTTTCGAGAATTTTTGCAAATTCTTCAGATTTACGCTTTTCTTGTATCTTTTTCATATTTAGCTGTTCTTTTTCACTATTATATTTTTTCATATTTTCAGAAGAGGCAGGAAAAACAACTCCTTTAGGAATTAGAAAATTTCTTGCATACCCAGCCTTTACCTGAATAATATTTCCTGCTTCACCAAGCTTTTCATGATCTTGACGTAAAATTACTTTCATTATTATTACTCCTTTAATTATACCTATCTGGCGATGTCTGCTACATACGGTATTAATGCTAAATGACGTGCTCTTTTAATTGCCAGTGCCAATTGCCTTTGGTGTTTCGCGCAATTACCAGACGTTCTTCTTGGTATAATTTTTCCCTGTTCAGTTAAAAATCGTACGAGTCTTTTTTCATTTTTGAAATCTATATAAATATCATTGGAAGTACAGAAACGACAAACTCTTTTTCTTCTAATTTTGAAATTCTTTTTATCCATTTGTTTGTTTAAAGCATTTCTGCCATTTCTAGTATTTTTATTCATTGGTCTTTTCATTTTCTGTCTCCTTTCCCTCTTCAGCGGTTTCTACTTTTTTCGCTTCAATTACAGGTTCTACTTTCGCTTCCTTCTCATCAATTTTCTCTTCCAATTCCTTTGTTTCTTTCGCCGCTTTTAACTCACTTTTTGCACGGTCTTTTATTATATTTTTATTAAAACGGTAAGTCATATAACGCAGAACCTTATCATTATAATTAAATTCATTACTTAAAAGTTGGGGAGCAGTACCATCAGAATCAAATTCAATAACTACATAGTAACCATATTGTTTTTTCTGGATTTCATATGCAAGTCGCCTTTTGCCCCATCGATCGATTTCAATTACTTTACAATTATTTGTTTCAAGCAATTCCTTAACACGATCAACTTGTTTATCAATCTCTTCTGGCGGCAACAAACTATCCAGAATGAAGATTGTTTCGTATAAAGCCATTTTTACCTCCTATGGACTTATGTTCCTGTAATTTTTCGTACAGGAAAGGATTAATAAATTAAACATTATTTATATTAATGGTGCTATCACCAATGAAACTACTGACATTAACTTAATTAAAATATTTATTGATGGACCTGCTGTGTCTTTAAATGGATCACCAACCGTATCACCAACAACTGCTGCTTTGTGAGCATCTGAACCTTTACCGCCATGAGCTCCGCTTTCGATATATTTTTTTGCATTATCCCAGGAACCACCGGCATTTGCCATGAATATCGCAAGTAATACACCAGAGACAGTGACACCTGCTAAAACTCCACCGAGCATTTCTGCATCTTTCAAAACAATACCAAAAAATACAGGTGTTAAAATGGCCAATAATCCGGGAGCAATCATTTTTTTAATTGCTGCTGCAGTTGCTATATCAACACATCTTGCATAATCTGGCCTGGCTTTTCCCTCTAATAATCCTTTGATTTCACGAAACTGCCGACGAACTTCTTCAATCATTTCAAACGCGGCTTCTCCAACTGCTTTCATTGCAAATGAAGAAAATACATAAGGTAATAATGCTCCAATAAGCAATCCCGCCATAACCTTAGGCTGCATAACATCAATTGAAGTTAATCCAACTTTCGTTTGAAAAGCGCTAAACAATGCTAATGCAGTTAACGCTGCTGAACCAATTGCAAATCCTTTTCCGATTGCCGCAGTTGTGTTTCCCACTGCATCAAGTTTATCTGTGCGTTCGCGAACCTCTGAAGGTAATTCAGCCATTTCAGCACAACCACCAGCATTATCTGCAATAGGACCGTATGCATCAACAGCTAACTGAATTCCGGTTGTTGATAACATTCCAAGCGCCGCAATAGCAATTCCGTATAAACCGGAGAAGTTAAATGATAAGATAATTGCCATGGCAATTGTCAAAACCGGAAAAGTTGTTGAATACATGCCGTTAGCCAATCCTGCAATTATATTAGTAGCAGCTCCTGTTTCACTTGCTTTCGCAATTAATCTTGAAGGTTTTCTTGATTCTGAAGTATAGTATTCTGTAAGTAATCCAACGATTATTCCTGCTACCAATCCTACAATTGTAGAAACAAATATATCAAATCCACTTACCATCTTATTTCCCATTTCAACCGCGTTAGGAACAAAATACTGAATCACAAAATAACTAACTATTATCATAAATCCACCTGCACCAAAAGTACCAATATTAAGTGCATTTTGTGGATTTCCGCCCTCCTTTGTTCTCACAAAAAATGTACCTGCTATGGAAACAAAAATTCCTGCAGCGGCAAGAATTAGTGGCAGCATTACAAGATTTGCTAAACCTGCTGCAGCGGCTAAAACCATTGCGCCAATTATTGACCCTACATAAGATTCAAATAAATCAGCTCCCATCCCTGCAACATCACCAACATTGTCGCCAACATTATCCGCAATGGTTGCTGGATTTCTTGGATCATCCTCCGGAATGCCTGCTTCTACTTTACCGACTAAATCTGCACCAACATCGGCTGCTTTTGTATATATTCCACCACCGACTCTTGCAAATAGGGCTATTGAAGAAGCACCCATCGCAAATCCGGATAAAATTGTCATAACATGCTGTAAGTCAGCACTTTGATCCATTCCGCCATATATCCAAAATAATATAGACAGGCCTAACACTCCTAATCCTACAACGCTCATACCCATTACAGAACCACCGGCAAAAGCAACCTCCAATGCAGAGTTTAAACTTGTACGAGCAGCTTGCGTTGTTCTGTGATTTGCCTTAGTAGCAACTTTCATCCCAAAATAACCTGCTAATCCGCTACAAAAAGCTCCGACAATAAATGATACCGCTACCAGTTCAGTACCTTCAGATTTATTTGCGAAAAATAACAAAATTGCAACAGCTATTATGAATATACCAAGCACTTTATATTCCCTTGCTAAAAACGCCATTGCTCCTTCACGGACAGCCCGACCAATTTCCTGCATTTTTTCATTTCCACCATCCTGTTTACTTACCCAGATACTTCGCCACAATGCGAAAGCTAATGCAAGAATACCACTTCCAATAATTACAACTAACAGATAATCCAAGTTCATTTTACCCTCAAGATTTTATTTCACTATAAATACATTTTATTATATTTATTCATTGTTAATTCAATGCCTTCATCCATCCAGTTTTCAATTCCGGATTTCGCAGCAGATATTAACTCATCAATCTCTTTTTCTTCATCTTTTTTAAATTTTGACAGAACAAATGAAACTGAATTTTTAAATTCGGTTCCAATTCCGAATCGAAGCCTGTCAAAAACATTTGAATGTAGATGGTATATAATTGACTTTAATCCATTATGTCCACCATCGCTGCCTTCCAATCGAAATCGGAGTGTACCAAAAGGTAGATTATAATCATCATAAACAATAAGCAAATTTTCAATAGAAACCGGGAAATACTTTAGAATCTGATGAATAGCCAAACCAGTATTATTCATAAATGTAACCGGTTTTACCAATATTACACGATTTCCCTTATATTTTAATTCTAAAAAATAATAATCCCCTTTTCCGGACTTAAAGGGGATATTATAGTCATCAGCAATTGAATCAACAATTCTAAAACCAATATTATGTCGGGTAATTTCGTATTTATTTCCGGGATTACCCAAACCGACAATAACAAGCACTTTATAATTATTCTTCTTCTGGTGCAGGTTTTTTTGCTGTAATTACTTCAGGTTCAGCCGCTTCCTCTTCATCCATTTCTATTTCTTCACCTTCTTCTTCTTCTTCTTCGGAAACTATAGGCTCTTCAACCTTCTTAGGTGGTACAACAGAGCAAATTGTATCTGTTGGATCATCTTCAATGGTAAAATTTTCAACCACCAGATCTTTAACGTGAATCGCATCATTAACATTCAAAGCACTAATATCAACTTCTATTAATTCCGGTAAATGTTTTGGAAGTGTAATAATCGCTAGTTCTGATTTTAGTTCCTGGAATACACCTCCAAGTTTTACACCTTCAGATTCTCCAATATATTTTAGCGGAACAGAAATCTTTATTTCCTGACCGGCCTTAATTCGTAAAAAATCAACATGAATGATGTTTCCTTTTACAGGATGATACTGAATATCCCTTATAACTACGCCTTGCACCTGACCGTCATATTTAAGATCAATAACTGAATAGGAAGTGGAAAGCATTTTTTCTATTTCAAGACTATCCACTGCCAGTGAAATAGTTGTGTCATCCACACCATACATTATACACGGAACCCTATCACTTCTGCGCATTCTTCCGGCAATAGCTTTTCCATGACCATCACGAACTTCTGCATTTAACTGTACATTATTCATTTTATTTTAACTCCTAATCCATTTTTTTCATATTTAAAACAATGCTGGGGCGGCAGGATTCGAACCTACGAGTGCCGGGACCAAAACCCGGTGCCTTACCACTTGGCCACGCCCCAGTTATAATTAATCAATAAACCGGTTTTGCTATGAAACAACTATAAAATTTACTTAACTTGTTATAAATCTTTTGCGCTTGTTCAAAAGAGGAATAAATTCCATATACGGTTGAACCACTTCCACTTAAACTGGCAAATTCCGCTTGTTCCTGGTAGAGTAAATTTTTTATTTTCAACAAGTTCGGATATTTTTCAAAAATTGAATTTTCAAAATCGTTGGTAATATATTTTTGAAGTTCCGAACGCGTAAATCCAGTATATTTGAGCTTTTAAATTTAAAATCATTATCATTTTTTGTCAAGTGTCTTCCGAGACTTTTATAAGCTTCTGCAGTAGATGTTTTTGCCTGTGGCAAGACCAAAAGAACATAATATTCTAATTCCAATTTCATTGGATCAATTATTTCCCCACGACCAGAAACATGTGCTGTTTTACCATGTAAAAAAAGGGTATATCAGAGCCTATTTGCCCTGCAAGTTTCATCAATGGTTGAATTGGTATTTCTAAATTATACAACAAATTACCTGATTTTAATACAGCAGCTGCATCACTACTTCCTCCCCCTAGACTTGATCCGATTGGAATCTGTTTTTCCAAAAATATGCCTATTCCCTCTATATCATATTCTCTTTGCAAAACTTCTGCTGCCTCGATACATAAATTTTTCCCTGATTTTCTTAACTCCTCTGAATTCTTTTCAAAATCTATTTTGCTTTATTTTTTTATTATAAGCATATCAGAAAAATTGACTCGATCTAATGAAATCCATCATTTCTTTTAAATTTAATTCTCAAGCCCAGATTAATCTTTGCATTAGCATAAACTGTAATTTCATTCATTAATATTAAATCTTATCAATAAAATAAATAAAACATTTCTTGAATGATTTGTCTAATTATTTTTAGTAAATAATTGGAATTATTAATTTAATAAAAATTCCAATGAAAGATGATTTGGGGAGAAATTTTACGAGATTTTTTAGTAATTAATTTAAATTCTTCGTCAGAATCAGTTCTTCACCATCAATTCCTTCAATTTGAAAGCCATTGTTTTTTAACATTTTCAGGCTGGCAAGATTCGACTTAAGGATTTGACAATAAACACTATTGTAGGAATTTTTAATTTTTTCCAGTAACATTTTTAAAGCAGTTGTTCCTATGCCATTGTTTCTTTCACCAATGATCATTAACAACTGACCTCTTTTTTGCAAAATATCAGTTTCCGTTTCATAGAATATCTTTATATCTCCAACAAGTTTATCCCGGTCATACACTTCGTAATAACGCTGAAAATCTGTCAATGCATTTGAATCCTTTTGCTCAGGTCGCGTCTCCTGAAAATAAATATATTTATTAATTTCAGGGTCTTCAATCCATTCTTTTCTTTGAGAAGTGTAATTGATTTGGTCTGTTTCTTTGAAATTTAAATCCATGCTCAACTCCTTTTGAAAGGCAGACATAAATTTTTCCTTAAATTTAGATATTCAACTTTTATGAAATTGTGATATTTGATACTAATATTTATTCTTTTTTATGAAATAATTACCTTTTTCCTGCCACAGGAAAATAATTTGATTCCGATTTTATACTATTATTATCGGCTAGTTATTTTTAGATATAAATTTGAAGATGAAAAAAATATTTTAGTCGAAATTTATATTTATTGAAAATCTATGCGAATTTTCCAGGCCATATTTAAAAGGTACAAATGCATACGATAAATTATAACGATTCAGTTGCAATCCGAAACCGGTGGTAAAATTATAGCTATCACTTCCCAAAACATATCCCAACCTTAAAGAAAATTGATTCATTAGTTTAACTTCAGTTCCGATATTGAAACGAAATGCATCATTTAAAATGTAAACTATGTCAGCAGCAGCAAGAATATTATTATCAGAAATTTTCCACGGTAAAGAATAACCCACACCGGTTCGTACTAAAAAAGGCAATTCAGTACTGGTTTCTAATAGTTTTCCCATTTTACCTATGTTTTGAATACTCAGACCCCAATCCATATCTTTTATTAGATTTTTACCAAACACACCTAAATCTACTCCTAATCCGGATGCTGAGACCAGATACATTTTCTCGTAATAATATTTTAATTGTGCGCCAATTGACCATTCATCGGAAAGTTCCGTAGCATAACTGGTTCCAAAGTACAAATTATAAACACTTGATTTACCTATAGGATCTTCAGACGCCGTGTAATCTCTGATTTCAATTCCCGGTATAGAAATGACATTCAATGAAAAAGCGATATTATGAGTTCCCCGCACTAATTGAATAGAAGCAAAATTATGTGTGATATCCAATAACCAGATATTATGTGATAAAACTACTGAATTCGTTTCTGTCTGTGTTAAATTCGCAGGATTCCAGTAGGTTGCACTGGCGTCTTTGGCTAATGCTGTATATGCTTCCCCCATAGCGGAAGCTCTTGCATTTACTGCTGTTTTTAAAAATGTAAAGCCGATTTGCCCACCCTCGGATGCATAAGAAATATTTACCAAAAATAGAATTATGTAAAATAGATATTTTTTCATATTTTGATCCTATTAAATATAAAAAGTAGTGTTAAAAGTTTGACACATTTTTTCATTTAATTGTATTTTCTATACTTTTACACGTTCTCAGTTTCTCTCCCCTTCTCTGTTGTATCAGAGAAGGGGTCAGGGGATGAGTAAGTGTTGGCGCTTCCACTAACCCATCCGTCTCCCCGACTGGAAAACGTGTCAGGAAGCCACCTCCCCCTAATAAAAAGGGAAGGAATTCTTAAGGACGAAGCTTCATTATATCTATGTTTGTTGCTGATACCTAAAAAACCGAAATATTTAAATTATTCACTTTTTTATGAAACTTTTTCCTCTACCACTTAAAATGATATTTGCCATGAAAATAAGTGACTGCTGCCCTCATCAACAATTGATGGTTGAAATGCATAATCAAGATAAGATTGTGTACCGATTAAATTGAAATCCATTCCGGCGCCAAAAACAAAATTCCCGTCATCCAAGCCTAATCTTAATGCCAGGTTTTTCGCCCAAAGTGCTTCAGCACCAAAATGATGTATATAGTCTTTTTTGTTACCCCATTCAAATTCGTAATTTACCCTTAACCATTCAACCGGCGTTTTATAACTGCCACCAATTTTATGCATAAGAGGAAAATTATCAATAGTAGTTCCACCTCTTTCAAATATTTTGTCCGTATTTGCTTTCAGTTTTGATTTTATATCCCTAAGCTGATAGCCAAAACTTAAGTCATCATTATATCTATATAAGACTCCAAAATCAATACCGACCCCGTTTGAACCGTAATCAAATTCATCTGTTCCATCATTAATAAATTCCCATAGAATTTTTATTGTGACTCCTACAGCTAATTTGTCACTAAATGCTCGACCAAAAGAGAAAAATACAGCATTGGCAGTTTGATTAATATCGCCTGTTTCCAATCCAATGGAATTATATGATTTCAGATCACCAACCCCTGTTTCCATCCATCCAATTGAAAATCCCGCTGCCGGAGGAACATGCATCGAATAACTTATATAATTTACATGCCGATCTAACGATAAAAAACTGTGAGACAATCCAAATTTCTTATCTTGCATAAATCCGAAGATTGCCGGATTATAAAAGGCACTATACGCAGTCGGATCGTCAGCTATTCCTGTGTTTCCCATTGCAATTGAACGGGCTCCCAGACCCATTCTTAAATATGCACCTGCATAGCCACCATTACCTTCAGCAAAGCTATTGAACTGAATGGAACACATCAATACAATTAATAGAATGAATTTTCTTTTCAAAATTTACCTCAATTTATTATGACAATTTTTCCCCAGGTTACTTTCCCTTCAACTTTGACACGAAAAAAATAAACCCCTGACGCTGCGATGTCACTCCTGTTATTTCTTCCATTCCATTTTGCGCTACGATCTGACTTGGATCCTGATGGCGCTGATTCATATTCTGTAAATCCTATCACTTTATCCATAGCAAAATCATAAATATCTATTTTCACTTCTCCTGCCTGAGTGATATCATACTGAAACCTGATAAAGTCATGGCGGGATGGCGAAAAAGGGCTGGGATAAGCATAAGCATCCGGAGTGGATTTTAGCCGCGTTGATTGAAAAGATCTATGAATTTTCCAGGTATTTCCGTTATCTTTTGTCGACGCTAATCCATCGGCGCTTCCTACCCATAAAGTTTTTTCTGTTAATCGTTTACTTACCGTAGCTGAATAATAAACATTTGTTAAAATTTCTTCCCCCGTTTCTTCGTCGCGTACCGGCGGCAAAGTATACCAGTTTTTTCCTGCATCATTGGAGATAAATAATCCTTCGTCAGCAGTTACATAAACAACTGAATCATCAAAAGCGAAATTGTGAGGAAATGTATTTTCCAGCAGAATCTCCCATGTTTCACCTCCATTGACTGTTTTACTAACCGCCCTGACTTCACTGGTTTCAGTGGCTTCGATTGTTGCGGCCCAAATAGCATTTACAGTATCTCCGGAGGATTTTATGTAATTTTGATGAGAAATGGCTACAATAAAATTTCCCGAAATTGGGTATAGTGAATTATTATGGTTGAATTGTTCCCATAGATTGCCTCCATCGGAACTTTTCCAGATTCCGGCAGCGGTTCCAACCCACAAATTTCCATTTTCTGCGATAACAGAAAAAGCCACATGGTTTTTCCAGTTCAAATTTGACGCAGCACTGACGTCAAATGGTTGACCATCTACAGTTACAACCTGCCATGTCTGTCCCATATCATCCGATTTCCGTAATCCGCCGCCCCAACTCGTAATCCAGATTGTAGAATCCTGAATAGCAATATCATAAGTTAAGTTTTGTACATTTGTCGTTGTTGGAGCATATCCAAGTGAATCACGGCTTATATTTGGATCAACGGGTTGTGGCACATGAACCCATGTTTTTCCAAAATCCCGAGTATAACTTAAACCACCGCCCACTGGCAATTCATCATCTATTATTAAAGAATCATATGCTGATGATATCCAAATTGTAGAATCATCCATTATTGCAATTGCCGCAATTCCGCCCTTGCCCTTATAGTGTGTGGAAGTAAAATTATGCCAGGTTTCACCATCATCCGCTGTTAAATTTAAACCATAACCCGTTCCTGCCAATACAATAGAATCCTGTATTGTTATTAAATCAATAATACCATTCCCAAGTATTATTTCAGAATCTCCGGGTTCAATACTCTTTGGAGAAAGCATAAAACCATCTTTTTTTAATACTTGCCCACATATACTTGTTATCAAAAAAAATATTACTAATAAATATTTCATAAATAGTTTCCTTTTATTAATTCACCAACATTGAATCTTTTACAACCCCTGTTAAATGATCAACATGATCACGTAAATAAAAATGGAAAAAATATTTACCAGGATCATTACTTGCTGATATGGATACGATTTTAGAATATATACCATCACCTGCTGTTAAATCACCATAAAGTGAATTACCATTATCCTGTAAATCAAACTTGAAACCATTACCACCAAATGTACCGTCAGGTTTTTCCAATAAAAAATATACAGAATCAATATCAGTCAATCCTTGTGGATCGTTCGCATCTAATGTTAATTGTAAATCAGCAGGTCTTGAGGTTGTAGCAGGTACACCTGTATCTTTTATGATTCCCGGTTTATTTACAATGAAAATATTTGGAGCATGAACATTGCTATTCAGTTCATTAAAACTGTCTTCTACATAAAAATGAAATGTATATTGCCCAATTTTGCTAGCCGCGAATGTTGAATCCAATTTCATAGTATAAATAGAATCATCAGCAAATAGGTCACCGTGATCATTAAAATTACCTGTATTAAATAAATCCATTTCAAAAACCTGAGTTTGAGAACCGTCTTTTTGACTTTCAAAATATACTCTAACTATATCATCATTCCCGTCATTATCGGTAACTGATATTTCAAATATCTGATCGTTTGTTCCGCTAAATAAAGTATCAGGCGCTGAAACATTTACAATTTCCGGTCGGATATTAGGACCAAAAAGTGCAGATTGTTCAGTTAAACTACTCTGATGATTGTCTTTATCAAATGCCTGAAACGAAAAATCATAATCCCCATCGCCTGCGCCGGAAAGAATTTGAACGGAGGAAAATTGGTTGCTGTAAATTCCATCATTTGCGATCACATCTCCATCTTGTGTAAAATAATGGGCGCCATCATCATATAACGAATCGGAAAATACCACCTGGTTATTGGATTGATTTATTACTTCCATAAATACGCCGGAGATATTTGAGAAACCCTGCGGATCTGTTACTTTAACTTCTACTTTATTTAAAATCGTTGAAGCGCTATTCCATTTATCCCTCATTTTAATTTCTTCAATATTGGGATCAGTACCGATTTTAGTAGGAGAAGATTCCTCTTCACACGCAAAGAAGAAAATCATTAAAAATAAAAAAAGATAAAAAATATAATTTTTCATATTAAACACTTCCATTGTTTGATTATGTTTGTTTTTTTTCAATTAATTCAAAGATGATGGAAAGCCAATTTTTCTTTGCATATTTTTTTACCTGTTTAAACCCATTCTT
>DAOWAQ010000104.1 GCA_030634505.1 Calditrichia bacterium | reverse complement strand
TACGAAGAGGAATTTATAAAGTGTGTTCTAACTGTGCTACTTGTTGCTCATTTTGTCAAGTAATCCATATTAAATAACAGGCCTGGATTTACTCAAAAGTTGTACCATATGGTCCAACTTCGCAGTTTGAATGAAATCAGGATTTTTACGGATAACTTTCACGTTGGCCCACTTCGATTTGGGAATCCATGTCATAACCCGCAGGTCATTGCTATGCGCCAATTCGATATCCTTACGAGTGATCGACGATCCAATGCCGATACCGTACAAGTCCAATTCCCTGGCAATACGAATGCCATCAGTAATACCGGTACCTGTAATAAATTGCAGTACTTGGACTTCATCAGCCTTGAGCTGCTGATGAAGTTGCCGATTGCCCGTTTCTATCATTACCTTGTTATGCATGTTGTGGTCATCGATAACCTTATTTACAGCATAGACGAACTTCAGCAAGTAGGCAGAAGTGTCTTCGTCTCCATAATTTAATTTGCAGTCGAATGAGAAATAATAGTGCTGAACTTCAGGTATCCTGCTGAACAGTTCGTCAACAGTGATGACGGGGTAGCAACATCCATCTTTAGTCGTATAGATACAGCCGTCCAACTCCGACCAGTTGAAGTCTTTAACTCTGCCTTCGCAATCTGTCAAGCTGCTCAGATCCTTATTGTGGTAGATCACCAGTACACTATCTTTTGTGACCTGTACATCCATCTCTGATCCGTTGGCGCCCAGGTTCAATGCTGTAAAAATTGACTCGAAAGTGTTACCAGGGTACTTATGGTTTTTGCCCATTCCACGGTGACCCAGAACCGCTATCTCGTTCCCGTTGAGATTTTGAATATCAAAAGTGAGATTACTGGTGTTACAAGCAATTAATAGAACGAAAAAGAATATAGGTACAATTTTTATCATTTGTATTTCACATGAAGACGATTAATTCCAATTGGAAGTTTTGAGTCCACTTTTCCAACATTTTACATATTATTAATAGAATCACCTTTTACCGTATAGTGCCAAGATAGAGAAAGTAATTTACGATATTCGGATTCATAATTACTTTTAATAATATATGAATTAGTTCCTGTTTTTATGTTATAAGTCTGGATATCTGAATTTCTTGAAAAATACTGTAATTCATTTTTACTGATTATTTTCAAATATCCAATACCTAATTTATTTTCAGAATTAAAAAATAAAGAATTTCCAAAACTGTAATATTTAAAATTTTTAGGAGCAATCATTTCAACTAAAGTAGGAATAATATCAATGTGGCTACCAGGAGTACTGTTTATTTGTGGATTTACATCAGGGCCATAAAGAATAAACGGAACGTTAGATTTTTCCAAAAGATTTGGTTTTGAGTTTATAAACCGTCTTCCAAAGTGATCACCTGTAAAGCAGTACAATGAATTATGGTATTTTTTTTCTGCTTTTGACACAAAATCTCCAATCAATTTATCTGAGTACCAAATGTGACCTAAGGCTTTTAAAGGCATCGCACCTGTATATTGGGTTTGAGCTTTTGATGGTAAATCTTGTTTAGTCCTATATTGAAATCCCATTCCATAAATATCAATTGAGTATGGGGGATGATAGCTTGTTGTTAGAATTACATTTAAACTGTTAGTGCCTTCGTCAATAGTATTCAAAACTAATTTAAATAGTTTGTCATCTTCAATTCCCCAAACACCACTTTCAGTTTTTCCACCGGCATCTGATGCTGAATACAGATTATCTGCACCTTGGTTTTTAACGAGATTTCCGATATTTTGCCAAGATAGAAAACCACCATAAAAGAAATTAGTTTCGTAACCTAAGTTTTTAAATTGATTAAAAATTGAACTTGAATAAGGTTCATTGATCGCCCCAATTTGACTAATGTTTACTCCAGTGTAAGGAACCCCAGTAATAATTGCCCCAAAAGAATTCATCGTGGAGGCTGATGCAGGAAGAAAATTGATGAAACTCACTCCTTCATTTTCAATTTTTTTTAGATTGTTTGCAACTCCAAATTCAGAATAATTATCAAGGAGAGGCCAATAATCAAAGCTTTCCATAATTATTAAAAATATTTGATTTGGTTTTTTAATAGTACTTCCTTCACTGTGTTTTTCTATTATTGAAGTAATTGTATGGTTGTCTATATCTAAAATATTACTACCACTAGCCCCAAAGGGATTTTCACCATACTCTCTATTTATTTTATTAAAATCCAATATGGCATAATTGAGTGACCTAAAGGGATTAATAATTGTCTTATTTAAAAAAAGATCACGCGATACTGAAGACCATTTTCTCATTGCCGGTCTATTTCCAAAAGACCCCCTTATGCTTCCAATAAATAGAAAAATAATAATTGATACAAACAATATTCTGTAAGGTGTATATTTGATTTTTTGCAAGTATTCTGCTATTCTGCTTCTTTTGTCAAAATATCTAAAAATATATAAACAAATTATAATAATAGTCAGGATAGCGATTAGGTTAATTAAAGGATTAAAATGAGCCATAATTGTTTCAAATACTGCTTTTTGATCATCATATAAACCTACAAATAGAAAATGATTAAATTGATCATTGTATTCTCTGAAATAATTTATTGTCACTACACAAATGATTGTGGCATTTAAGACGAATATATTTTGAAATATTCTTCTTATATACATTGAAATATTTAGTTTATCAAAAGGAGCTAATATTAAAGTAAACAGGAAAGGTAATACGATAAAGTATGCGGTGACTGTCGAATCAAATCGGAATCCCATTAAAAATGTTTTATAAATATCAATCCATGTAGAATGTTCATTTATTTGATTAATGAAAAGAAGGATAAAAATCAGTCGAAACAAAAGAAAATATATGATACCAAAACACCAAAAAAAGATATGATTGGATATTTCACTTACAAATTTTGACCACTTGATATACTCATTCATATCGATTTCCTTGTACTATCTTAATAAATGCATACTAAAAGTGCAAGAAAGGATGTACAATATAACTCTGCCTGTGTAACTAATGGATTACGTACTGTTATCAACACTTCTGAATATTTATAAAGAATAATTTTAAAATTGATGTTTCGTTTCAAGATAAAATAAAGACAATAAATCTGATTTATTTTACTTATGAGCCCAACTAACGGTCAACAATATCAGCACTTACAGAAAAATGTAGGGATAGTGTAGGAACACCGCCAATGGAGTGGACACTTTTAATAGTGTCCCTTTTCTAAATTTATTATAAGTTATGATTGTCCTCTCTCCAGGAATGATTAATATTATGGGATATTTAATGAGATTTTGTAAATTTGAGAAATTATGAAAGTATTTAACTTCAAAATTTTCCGTAAAAAGGGTATAATTAATCGGAGTTATTTATTATAATGGCTATGGCCATTTTCCAAATCAAAAAAATTTCAAGGTTTAGTTATTGTTCATAAAATAGTCAAAAAAACAGCAGGTATTATATAGTAATTTCACAAAATATTTTTTTCCATTTACATTCAATAAGGAGGTTCTATCAAGTATAAACCGCTAACAAATTATTATAACGGTCAGAAGGTAACTTTCAAGGGTAATTTTCTGGATGTTACCAGTCCCTTAAACGGAGAAATATTATCTAAGGTTCCCCTCAATGGTTCTGGCATTTTAGATGATGCTGTAAATTCAGCCAAAACAGCATTTATTAAATGGTCTGCAATCTCCATTAAAGAAAGAGTTCAAGTATTTTATCGATATAAAAACCTTCTTGAAAAGAATTTAAAAGAGTTGGCTGTAATAGTTCATGAAGAAAATGGTAAAACTTTGTCTGAAGCCATTGCAGAAGTTGAAAAATCCATTGAATTAACTGAATTTGCCTGTTCACTACCTCAGCTTGTACAAGGAGAAATACTTGAGGTTAGCAAAGGGGTAGAGTGTCGCTCAGAGCGACATCCCCTGGGAGGAGTAGCTTCTATAGCACCATTTAATTTCCCCAATATGGTTCCCCATTGGACATTACCCAAGGCAATTACTTTAGGCAATGCAATGATTCTTAAACCTTCAGAACAGGTTCCAATCAGTGCAATACGAATTGCAGAACTTTTAACGGAAGCAGGATTACCCGATGGAATTTTTAATATTGTAAATGGTGACCGGGAATCTGTAGAAGCGATTTGCGACCACGCAGATATTGATGCTGTCTCTTTTGTTGGTTCTACTAAAGTAGCAAAAATAGTTTATCAACGAGCCACTGGCCACAATAAGAGAGTCCTGACGTTGGGTGGCGCAAAGAATTATCTGTTGGTTTTACCGGATGCAAATCATGAAATGACTTCTTCCGATGTAACTGCGTCTATGTCAGGTTGCGCTGGTCAGCGATGTATGGCAGCAGCAGCGGTTATAGCTGTTGGTAACGTTGATGGAATAATCAATGGAATCTGTGAAAAAGCAAAAACGATCATACCTGGTAAAAATCTTGGTGCCATTATTTCGAAAGAAGCACAGACACGTATTGAAAATTATATTACTGAAGCAGAAGAACAGGGAGCTGATATTTTAGTTGATGGACGAGGAGCTACTGTTAAGAATAAAGAAAATGGATTTTATGTAGGACCGACTGTAATTGATCACGTGACTCCCGAAATGAGCATAGCCCAAGAAGAAGTTTTTGGACCAGTTTTATCAATTATTCGCGTAGATACAGTAGAACAGGCATTGGAAATTGAAAATAGCTCACAATATGGTAATGCGGCAGCTGTATTTACTCAATCGGGCGGATTGGCAAAATATGTAGCAGCGAATGTAAGTGCCGGTATGATCGGTGTAAATATTGGCGTACCTGTTCCGCGAGAACCGTTTTCATTTGGTGGTTGGAACCAGTCAAAATTCGGTGTTGGGGACCTTACAGGCAAAAGTTCAATAGAATTCTGGACAAAACTAAAAAAAATCACAACCAAATGGAATCCTGAAGCAAAAACTAACTGGATGAGTTAGTTTGCTATAAAAAATTGGATACTAAAGAAAAAAATAAATCCTTAATCTGGGGAATTGATGACACTCCGCCTGTTTTAGAAACAGCAATCCTTGGATTACAGCATTATTTAACCATGTTCGGTTCTACTGTAGCCATTCCATTACTGTTAGCACCTGCATTTGGAATCACAAATCCAGTAGAAAAGGGTTGGTTAATTGCAACGATGTTTTTCGTCAGTGGACTTACAACATTACTACAAACGACCTTAGGTAACCGACTGCCCATAGTGCAGGGTGGCACCTTTTCGTTTCTCGCACCAACAATAGCCATTTGCAGTATGGCGGCACTGGCCAACGCCGGTTGGGAAATCAGGATGCAGCATGTTCAGGGCGCAATAATCGCGGGTTCATTCTTTGAGACTATTATTGGTGCTAGCGGTTTAATGGGCAGATTGTTAAAATATGTGGGACCGATAACCATCGCGCCAACGATAGCACTGATCGGCTTGGCTCTTTTTAAATTTGGAGCACCTGAAGCTGGCAGGCACTGGCCTATCGGAGGGCTAACAATTGCTCTAATTATTATTTTTAGTCAATATCTGCGTAATAAAAACCGTATTTTTGAGTTATACCCAATTTTACTTGCTATCGTTCTCGCGTGGATTATTGCTGGTATTTTCACAACAATCGGAATATTTGGCGAGGATCACCCCGCCAGAACCAGTATGGATAATTTAAAAAATGCTCCCTGGTTCAGAATACCATATCCATTTCAATGGGGTATACCAAAATTCGGCTTCGCTGCAATTATTGGGATGTTAGCCGGATATATTGCCTCAATGGTTGAATCCGTAGGTGATTATTATGCCTGTTCCAGATTAAGTGGTGCTCCTGTTCCTGATAAGCAAACAATCAATAAAGGTATTACTTTTGAAGGTATTGGATGTTTTGTCGCCGGAATTTTTGGTACAGGGAACGGAACTACCTCATATAGCGAGAACATCGGTGCCATTGGCTTGACTAGGGTTGGGTCAAGAAGAGTAGTTCAAGCTGGTGCAATATTAATGATTTTATTGGGAATGGTTTCGAAATTTGGCGCATTATTTACTACAATCCCCCAACCTATTGTTGGTGGTATGTACTGCGCAATGTTCGGGATGATCACTGCGGTCGGATTATCAAATCTGCAATTTATTGATCTTAACAGCGCACGTAATCTTTTTATTCTTGGTTTCGCATTTTTTATGGGTCTGTCAGTTCCTGAATATTTTGCAGGTCATCCGTTGACATTTGAACCAGAATGGGTTTCCAATATTCTTAATACATTAGGAAGTACTGGTATGGCAATTGGGGCTTTCGTCGCTCTTGTGCTGGATAACACAGTCCCTGGAAGTGATGAGGAGCGCGGTTTAAAAGCGTGGGGAAAACAATAAATATATTAAATTGGAGTGAATATTATGGATCTTATAATTAAAAACGGAACTGTCGTGACAGACAGCGAAACATTTAAAGCAGATATTGGCATTTCAAATGGAAAAATAGAGATTGTCGGGCAAGATTTGAATGGCGCCGGTCAAATAATTGACGCAGCAGGTCAATATGTAATGCCTGGTGGTTTGGATGTTCATGTTCATCTTCAGTTGCCTTTTTGCGGGACAGTTTCAGCAGATGATTTTGAAACTGGTACGAAAGCCGCCGCCGCGGGTGGTATTACAACAATTATTGATTACGCTATACAAAGCAAGGGAAATACTCTTACCGATGCAGTGAAATCACGTAAAAAAGAAGCCGACGGAAAAGTTTGCGTAGATTATTCCCTGCACGGAGGTATAACAGATTGGAACGATAGGACCAAATCTGAGCTCAAGTCTTTAGTGAAGGAAGGTATTGTCTCGTATAAAATGTTTATGATCTATCGAAACGAGGGATGGATGTCTTCCGATAGCATGCTCTATCAAGCTTTAGAAGAAACGAAGAAAGTTGGCGGCACCATAATGGTTCATGCAGAATC
>DAOWAQ010000400.1 GCA_030634505.1 Calditrichia bacterium | reverse complement strand
GACACTCTATCTTCAATAGTTGTTTCCAATAATTGCCAATCACTGTCGGTTTTCAGCGAATTATCTGCATTCACAGCTTTCGGATATTTATCATTTATAAATAGCACACCATGCCCGATAAAACAGCCATCTCCAATTGTTACATCCTCGCAAATAAATGAATGAGAAGAGATTTTACAATTTTTACCAATTGTTGCGTTTTTTTGAATCTCAACGAAAGTGCCAATTCTTGTATTATCGCCAATTTCGCATTCATATAAATTTACAGGTTGGTGCACAGTTACATTTTTCCCAAACTTTACATCACGAATTTTATTTTTAATAATTTTTGGATTCATTTTTTGTGTTTTAAAGAGAAACTGGTATGCCACCACTTATTAATGATTCCTGGGCTGCTTCTATCATCTTAACAATTTTTATCCCCTGATCTGCATCGGATTTGGGTTTACTTCCTTTTACAATACAATCAATAAAATGCTGGCATTCTTTCTGAAGTGGTTCGTATGCATCTAATCTTGGAACAATCACATCACCAGAGCGATAAGTTAATTGCCATTCTCCAAATGTATCAGGTTCCTTAAGATCAACGCCCATATCATACAATTTTACTTTTTCTGAATTGTGCATATCATCATAAACAATCATTTTTTTATCACCAATAATATAACTTTGTCTAACTTTTACAGGTGATAACCAGCTCATGTGGATGTTAATAAGTACATCTTTTTCGTAAAACAAATTTACAAATGCAACATCAACATTACCTTCAAATGTTGCCGCTTTTCCCATGACCTGAATTTTTTGGGGTAGTTGACCCATCCATTCCAGAATTATTGAAAAATCATGCGGAGCCAGATCCCATAAGACATTAGTATCATGTTTAATTCGACCGAGATTTATTCTTGTCAAAGCAATATATTTAATATTTCCCAATTCATTATTTTTAATTAACTCACTCACTTTTAAAACAGGAGGACTATATAAAAAAGTATGCCCTACCATAAGAATCAGATTTTGACTTTCCGACAAGTTTTTTAATTCCTGAGCTTCTTCTGATTTCATAGTTAATGGTTTTTCAACAAAAACATGTTTACCTGATAACAGAGCCGATTTTGCCATTTCATAATGAGTCTCAATCGGCGTGGCTAAGACAACGGCATCAATATTTTTATCACTCAAAATGGCGCTGTAATCCAATTCAATATTTAAAGATGGATATCTCGATTTGATAAAATCCAGACGGCTTTCATTAATATCACAAACTTTATTGATATGCATATTCTTTGTAGAAATAAAATTTCTGACCAGATTCGGGCCCCAATATCCAATGCCTACAATTGCGGTATTTATCATACGCTTTTCATTGTTCAGCTAAAAGTCGATATCTGAAGGTTGAAATACATTAATATTTTTTACTGCTAAAAAAGTTCTATCATTCGAAGCCAAATTTAAAATTTTTTCTCTTTCCATCGTTGCAGTTATCAAAGAATCATTTACCATCAACCCATATTTAAATCTGTATGAATGACTGGATAAAATTGAAGTAAAATCCATTGAAAATATAGAAATCTCCATATCTTTAATTTTTTGTGTGTTTATGAAGTAATCATTCAGCTGTTTAATAATCTCAGGATTTTTATTGATTTTTTTAACCAAGTTAGGTGTTGATAATAGTCCCTTTTTTACTACCTCTATCATCATCAGTCTGTGTAATACTTCCAACAAAACATTTACAGAGGTGAATCCGGATATTTCTCTGTATTCACATCTTTCGAGGAATTTACTACATTCTTCTGAAGAATTAGTAAAGTGATAAATGAATATATTAGAATCAATAAAAACTTCAGAACCTTGACTAATTGTTTCAAGCTTCATTATATGATTCTTCCCCCATAATTTTTTTTAAGTCTTTTAAAGGAATACTCAGAACTCCTCTAGTATGTTCACATATTTTTTGATTTTTATTTTGTTGATCATCAGATATTGAAATATACATTTTTAATGCTTCTTCGAAAAATTGATTTAAGGGCTGCCTTTTAGAGATTGCACTCTTTTTTGCAGCAGTTAATATTTCTTCATCTATAATTGTACCTACTTTTTTCTTCATTATATGCTACTCCATCAATTGGATTTAAGGTATCAACTTTTTAAGTATATTTCAAGATTTATTGAATCATTTCTTGAAATCTTGAATTAATAATTAAAAATACCTTTACTGAATAAGAGGTTTATACCAACTTCCAATCTAAAGTTATTATTAGAAAAAACTCGGTTGAGGTAATGATTTTCATTTCTAAAATAGTACATTTTAAGGTGTGCTGAAAGTGATGTATTATAAAAATATTTTACCTTTGTAAGATTTACAAAATTGTGAATGACGGGTCCGATCGGGAAAGATTCTTTTGCTAACGGGAATACATCTGTAAGAGAAGCATCACCATATCTGCCAACAATAGTTTCATTTTGTATAAACAATGGGAAAAATGTCCACAAACCTATTTTGAGTTTAAATTCTTCACAACTGGCACAGGGATATCCCAATCCCAATTGACGATAATGATAATTTTCATAAGTCACCTTAGATTGATAGGTTCTGTTCCAGATACGAACATAGGTAAGATCATAATTAGAACCAGGTAGTAAAAAATCCCCTGTTCTTACAGAAAGCATTAATCCTAACCGATCGGGGAATCGAGCCCTGTCATCAATACCGGGATCATTAT
>DAOWAQ010000015.1 GCA_030634505.1 Calditrichia bacterium | reverse complement strand
ATGAATTAATGACAGGAGCAAAAAACAGAACACAAATATTATACAATTTATTAAATAATGAAACCTGCCCCGCTGATTATTACATCGATCTCGAGGGCGGTTTTTTTATAAAGTATAATTCCAGTAAATCAAAACCGATAGTTTTTTTAGAGAGTTGGGTTTATGCTTTTAATGGTAAAACAGGCTACTGGGGAAGTTCAGGAGCTATTGAAATACCGGATAAGATATCAGATAAAATATTAAATTCAGATAAAGAATTGGGAGAAGTTATTGATAAATTAATGAATCAAAACGGTATCCGATCTAACGAGGGAACAGTTGGAATATTAACAAATAATCAGATTACCCGGCAAGAATTTTTTGAATCTGCATTATTATTTGCACTAGCTCCTTTTTACAATTCGCCAATTTACAATTAAAGAAAGAATACTATGGAACTTGATAAAAAAATAATTAAGGCAATGCCAAAAACAGATTTACATGTTCATTTAGACGGGTCTGTAAGAATCCAGACATTGCTGGATCTGGCAAAAAAACAAAATATTGAATTACCCTCGTCCGATCCTAAAAAACTAAAGAAACTATTAGTGCCCGGATTACATTGTAAAAGTCTTGTAGATTATTTGCGACCATTCGATATTGTTTTATCAGTATTACAGGAAGAAGAGGCGCTTTCTCAAGTTGCTTTTGAATTAGCTGAGGATGCTGCAAAAGAAAATACCTGGTATATGGAAGCACGCTATTCACCGGTACTGCATACCAACAAAGGATTAAAGGTCACCAAAATTGTTGAAGCTGTTTTGGATGGCTTGCATCGTGCGGAGAAAAAATATAATATTAAAACCGGAATCATCGTTTGCGGAATGCGCAATATCGATCCTGAAACATCAAATATGATTGCTGATCTCGCCATTGCTTATAAAAACCAGGGAGTTGTCGGATTCGATTTAGCCGGCGCCGAAGAAAATAATCCGGCAAAACATCATCTTGAAGCATTTTATCGTATATTGAATAATAATATCAATAGTACGGCACATGCAGGTGAAGCTTATGGACCTGAAAGCATTCACCAGGCATTACATTATTGCGGCGCTCATCGGATTGGTCATGGAACAAGGTTAAAGGAAGACGGTGATTTACTCAACTATGTTAATGATCACCGAATCCCTTTGGAAATATGCGTAACAAGTAATATTCAAACAAAAGCAGCGCCTTCATATGAAAAACATCCCCTGAAATTTTATTATGATTATGGATTAAGAGTTACAATTAATACAGATAACCGTCTAATTTCCAACACGACCTTAACAAAAGAATTATGGCTGGCAGCAAAATATGCCAACCTGAATATGGAAGATCTAAAAACAATAATTGTTGCCGGATTTAAAAGCGCATTTTTACCCATGCGCCAAAAAGCAATTATGTTGAATATGGTAAATAAAGAGTTAGAGAAATTTTAATTTAGTGCCCCGTGGCATTTCTTATATTTTTTGCCGCTGCCGCAGGGGCATGGTTCATTTCTTCCCACTTTTTGATCAACTCTGATTGGTTTTTGTTTTTGCGATCTTTCCCTCGAAGCCCTCTGAATATCCGATTCTTCCGCCTCACCAAATCCCATATTTGTAGCGCTTTCGTGCACTGTGCTCATTTGTCGTTGAGGCAATCTTCTTCTGCGAGGATCAGGCTCTTCCTGAATTTGAAATTTCCACAACCAGCTTAAAGTTTTTTCATTTATTCTGTCGATTAAATTTTCAAACATCCCAAATGCTTCACGTTTATATTCGATTAGCGGATCCTTTTGACCATACGCCCGTAAATGAATACCCTCTTTCATCATATCCATTTCATACAAATGATCTTTCCATTCTTCATCAATTATTCGCAATAAGAAATACCGTTCAAGGACCGTTAATTTTTCTTCACCGATTCTTTTCTCTTTTAATTCATAAACTTGTTTTGCATAATGTATAAATTTTTCAATTAAGTCTTCCCTTGTCAAAGAATAAAGATTATCTTCAATTTCTTTTTGATCTACAGGAACAACTGAACCAATTGATTCATACATACCTCTCATATCCCAGTCTTCCTGGTGATTTGACCCGCCACTAAATTGGTCTACTCTTGTTTCTATGAAATCCGATACCATTTCATAAATTTCTTCCCTTGGATTTTCACCCTGTAAAGCAACTGAACGTCGGCCATAAATAATTTCTCTTTGCTGATTCATTACGTTATCATATTCTAATAATCGCTTACGAATAGCAAAATTTTGAGCTTCCACCTTTTTCTGAGCTTTTTCTATTGATCGGGTTATCAGCTGGTGGGTAATTGCTTCTCCTTCTTCAGCGCCAAGTCTTTGCATTACAGAAGCAATTCTATCCGATCCAAACAAACGCATCAAATCATCTTCCAAAGATAAATAAAACCGCGAAGAACCCGGATCACCCTGACGACCGGCACGACCACGCAACTGGCGGTCGATCCGTCGAGATTCGTGTCTTTCCGTACCAATGATATGCAATCCACACGGCATACTCGCTTCACATTCTTCTAAGTTGATGTCATCCGGCGGTGTTTTACCAGGATTTTGCAAATAACATCCTTCCTGACATTTTACAATTTGTCTCGCCAATTTTATATCTGTACCACGTCCCGCCATATTTGTTGCAATGGTTACTGCACCGGGTTGACCAGCATTTGTTACAATCTCTGCTTCCCGTTTATGATGTTTGGCATTTAATACATTATGCTTAATGCCCCTTCTTTTTAGCATTCTGCTTAAAGTTTCTGAAACCTCAACGGAAATCGTTCCAACTAAAACAGGTCTTCCGATTTTATTCATTCGTTCAATTTCATCAATAACCGCGTTGTATTTTTCTCTTGTGGTCTTATAAATAACATCGTTATAATCAATTCTGCGTATGGGCTCATTTGTGCTGGTTACACTTACATCTAATTTATAAATTTCCCAGAATTCACCGGCTTCTGTTTCTGCAGTACCGGTCATACCGGACAATTTTGCGTACATGCGAAAATAATTTTGCAGAGTAATGGTTGCCAGAGTTTGAGTTTCCCTTTCAATCTTCACGTTTTCTTTTGCTTCAATTGCCTGATGCAATCCATCACTATATCTTCTGCCATGCATTACACGTCCGGTAAATTCATCAACTATTAACACCTTACCATCGGTGACTACATATTCGTTATCCTTTTCGTAAAGCGTATAAGCTCTTAATAATTGAGATATATTTTGCAAGCGTTCACTACGTTCTCCGAAAACCTGGTGTATTTCTGCTTTTTTCTCAATTCTTTTTTCTTCACTTAAACTGCTGTCATCTTCAATCTTGGCAATCTCTTCTCCCAAGTCCACTAATAGAAACATTTCAGGATTATCAGGAGCAAGTTCATTTCTTCCCTTTTCAGTTAAATCAATGACATGATTCTTTTCGTCTACAATATAATACAGATCACCAAAGAAATGTTCTTCCGATACTTTATTCTGACCCTTTTCACGCAGATAGTCATTCTCAACAATTTTTACCAGTTTTTTGGTATTGGGATCCTGATAATTCTTTTGTAACCTTTTATGTTTTGGAGCGCCTTTTTCGGCAATTAGAAGTTTTTCTCCTGCCTCGTGGTCGTTTTCCTTTTCAAACAGTGCTTCAGCTTCCGAGACAAATTGTGTTACCAACTTTAGCTGCCGGTTGACTAACCTTTCAACCAATGGTTTCATTTCATCATAGCGATGCGTTGACACACTAACAGGACCTGAAATAATTAAAGGCGTTCGGGCTTCATCAACAAGAATATTATCTACTTCATCAACAATGCCATAATTGTGACCTCGAGTCTGAACTATATCTTCCGGTGATCCTGCCATATTATCTCTCAGGTAATCAAACCCGAATTCATTATTTGTACCGTAAGTTATATCACAATTATAAGATTCTCTCCTTTGCTCGGGAGTCATATCATTTAAAATTACACCGACAGTCAAACCTAAATATTTATATATTTCTCCCATCCATTCACAGTCACGCTGGGCCAGGTAATCATTTACAGTAACGAGATGTACACCTTTGCCTTCCAATGCATTTAAGTATATGGGCATCGTAGCAACAAGAGTTTTACCTTCACCGGTTGCCATCTCAGCAATTTTTCCCTGATGTAAATTAATACCACCGATAAGCTGCACATCATAAGGAATCATTTCCCATTTAATATCTTGTCCTACAGTTTGCCAGGATTTTCCGACATGTCTTCGGCATACTTCTTTTACAACAGCAAAAGCTTCCGGCAATAAATCATCCAGGGTTTCATCATTAGATAATCTATTTCGAAATTCTTCAGTTTTCGCTTTTAAAGCTTCCTCTGAAATTTCCTGGTATTCGGAATAATATTGATTTATTTCTTTAACGAGAGGCAAGAGTTTCTTTTCATCTCTCTCGTGTTTTGTACCACCTAACAATTTAGTTATCAAATTACTTACCATCTTAAAATCCCTTTTTTAATCTATCCGCGAGGAACATTGGTAGACCAGCTTTAACTATCTTATCTCGTGTTGTTTTTATATCGTATTCAATACGAACGTATTCTATTTTTCTACGTTCTCTGTCATACAAACAAAAACACGCCCTGGAATCACCATCCCGAGGTTGTCCTGTACTCCCAACATTGATAATATATTTATTTGAAACATCCAGCTTAACTTTGCTTTTACGTGTAAATCCTTTTTTTGAAAATATCACCGGAAAGTGCGAATGACCAATAAAACAAACTGGTTGTTCAAAATGTTTGAATTCCTTTTTTGCATCATATTCAGTTAAAATATAATTCCAGGCTTTTGGATCAGCTGGTGAAGAATGAACAAGTAGAAAATGTTCAGTGCTATATTTAAAATCCAAAGACAGAAGATAGTCTTTTGATTTGTTTGTCAGTTGATTCATCGTCCATCTTGTAGAGACTTTGGCAAATTCATTAAAATATTCTATACTCGTCAAACCCAATGCAGCATGATCATGATTTCCAATTATAGAATTTGTACACTTCGAAGCAACCAAATCTACACATTCATTGGGATTAGGCCCGTACCCGACAATATCTCCCAAGCAGTATATTTCTTTTATTTTTTTCTTTTCAATATAATTAAATATGACAGTTAAAGCTTCCAGATTGCCGTGTATATCAGATAATATTGCGATAGCCATACTTACCTATTCATTAAATTAACTCAATTTTTCACATTCATATAAGGAATATTTATTTAGTCAAAGAACTGTAAATCTTAATTTGAACTTACAATTTTAGAAATGCGTCCTCTTCCTTTTTTGATTTCTTTTAATTCATTTCTCTGGTCTTTAATAATTGAATCGATAACACCGTTTACAAAAAACCCACTTTTGGGCGTACTATATTTTTTTGCCAATTCTATTGCTTCATTTAACGTTGCTTCCGGAGGTATATCAGGAAAATACATTAATTCCAAATATGCTATTCTTAAAATAATTTTATCAATAATTGCAACTCTGTTATATTCCCAGTTTTTTATGTGCTCTATGATTGTTTCATCTGCAACCTTAAAATGCTTTTTATAGAAATCAATAATATTAACTGAAAATTCAGTTTCATATTTTAACTCTTTGTCATTTAATGATTTCTTATGGGTTTCCAATGATTCATCATTAAATTCATGAGCGTATAATATTTTTAAAGCAAATTCCCGTTCTTTTCTACGCATGATTAGTATTAGTTATAATTGTAAAACCCTTTTCCATTTTTTCTACCTAAATACCCTGCTGCTACCATTTTTTTAAGAAGAGGGCATGGACGATATTTTGAATCACCTAATCCGTCATTTAAGACTTCCATAATGGATAAACAAACATCAAGTCCAATAAAATCCGCTAATGTTAAAGGACCCATTGGATGTGCCATACCTAATTTCAGGACTGTATCAATTGCTTCTTTGTCGGCAACACCTTCCATTAAACAATAAATACTTTCATTTATCATCGGCATCAATATCCTGTTTGATATAAAACCGGGATAATCATTTACTTCCACTCCGGTTTTCTTTAAAGAGTCCGTAATATTTTTAACTTTAGCATATGTTTCATCGGATGTTGCCAAACCACGAATTATTTCGATTAATTTCATCACCGGCACAGGATTCATAAAATGCATTCCGATGACTTTATCTGGTCTCTGTGTAAATGCTGCAATTTCTGTAATTGAAATTGAAGAAGTATTTGAAGCAAGAATAGTGTTTTCACTACAACTATTATCCAATTTCTGAAATATTTCCTTTTTTAATTCGATATTCTCATTAACTGCTTCAATGGCTAAATCAGCGTCAGCTGCGTCTTCAATTTTCGTCGTAAATAAAATATTAGAGATTGCTTCATTCATTTGCTTTTGAGTAATCAACTCCTTTTTAACCTGTCTTTGAAAATTTTTCTCTATAACTGATATTGCCTTATCTAATATTTCTTTTGATATGTCTATCAGTTGAACTTTATAATTATTCTGGGCAAATACATGTGCGATACCATTACCCATTGTACCACTACCGACTACAGCAATATTTTTCTGGGACATAATCAGACTCCTTTTCTAATTTCGTTCAATAATTAATGCCGATGCTTCACCCCCACCAATACAAAGTGACGCAAGTCCCCTGTTTAAATTTTTATCCATTAAAGCATAAAGTAATGTTACAAGAATCCTTGCCCCACTGGCACCTATTGGATGCCCCAAAGAGACTGCGCCTCCATTAACATTAACTTTGCCTGGATCCAAATCTAATAGTTTATTAACAGCTAATGATACTACTGCAAATGCTTCATTGATTTCAAATAAGTTAATATCATCTTTTGTTAAGTTTACTTTATTCAATATTTTTTGAATTGCATCAGCAGGAGCAGTAGTAAACCACTCAGGAGCCTTTGCAGTTGAAGCCTGCGCAGTAATTTTGGCTAATGGGTTAATACCTAGTTCTTTTGCCTTTTCTGCTGACATGACAACCATAGCTGCAGCGCCATCATTTATTGTAGAAGCATTGGCTGCCGTAACCGTACCCTCCTTGTCAAATACAGGACGTAATTTCGGAATTTTTTCAAAATTTACTTTATTGGGTTCTTCATCACTATCAATGATTGATATTTCCCCTTTTCTGCTAGGTATTTCAACACTTACAATTTCATCTTTAAATTTTCCATCTTTTTGTGCTTTTTGAGATTTTTTATAACTCTCAATACTAAAATTATCCTGTTCTTCGCGAGTGAACTTAAGTTCTCTTGCACAAAGTTCTGCTGCATTCCCCATGTGATAATTATTATAAACATCCCACAATCCGTCATGAATCATTCCATCAACTACCTTGTCGTGTCCCAATCTAAAACCTGTCCTGGTATTTAATAAATAGTGCGGCACCTTACTCATATTTTCCATTCCGCCGGCTACAATAATGTCTGCATCACCAACCATAATTGCCTGTGTTGCAAGCATAACTGATTTTAAACCTGAACCGCAGACTTTATTTATCGTCATACACTCTGTCCCTTGAGGCAATCCCGCTCCCAGTGCAGCTTGCCGCGCTGGTGCTTGCCCTTCTCCTGCTGTCAGCACATTACCCATGATAACTTCATCTACTAATTCTAAATCGACATTTGCTCGCTTTAACGACTCTTTAATAACTATACTGCCCAATTTCGTAGCAGGCACACTACTTAACGTACCTAAGAATGATCCTATAGGTGTTCTAGACGCTCCAACAATTACAACTTCTCGTATTTTTTCCATTTTTGATTCCCTGTAAATTTAGAATCTATATAATTTTAGTATGCATTTCAAAAAGTCAATCTGTTGATTATACCTGATTTGAATTGTTTAAATTTAACACAAGAAGAAAAAAAATCCTAAAACAAATGGATAAATAAATAATTAAAATTACATGAATATTTTTTTCAGAACTATTCAGAATTATTATCTAATTCAGAATAAGCATCAATAATTTTCTTTACTAATTTATGCCTGACAACATCTTCTGTTCCAAGTTGAACAAAATCGATTCCATCAATATTTTTCAAAATATTTTGAATTGTTTTTAAGCCAGAATCCATTTTTATTGGCAGATCTATTTGTGTGACATCACCGTTAACAATACATTTGGAATTAAATCCTAATCGGGTAAGAAACATTTTCATTTGTAGAAAACTCGTATTCTGGGCTTCATCTAATAATACAAATGAGTTATTTAAAGTCCTGCCCCTCATAAATGCTAAAGGAATGACTTCAATCATGCTTTGATCTAAGTATTTTTTTAAAATATCAGAAGGTAATATGTCAGAAAGTGCGTCGTACAGTGGACGTAAATACGGATCAATTTTATCCTTATAGTCTCCCGGCAAAAAACCAAGGCTTTCACCAGCTTCAACCGCAGGTCTAGTTAATACAATTTTGCTAATAGTTTTATTTTTCAAATATTCTACAGCAATAGCAACAGCTAAATACGTTTTTCCAGTTCCTGCTGGTCCTATACAAAACACTATATCATTTTCCTGAACCGACTTATAAAAATTTGTTTGTCCTGCACTTTTTGGCGTTATATAACCATTTTCTTTAAAAACAATTACTGAATCTAATTCTTTTTTTGAATCTTTCGATTTTTTATTTTCGGTGACCTCACTTTTTATTAAATCAATAGCTGTTTGAAGATCCTGACGGTTAACTTTTTTATTTTTATTAATCAAAAAAATTAGTTCACTAAATAATTCTTCTACTTGATTTACTTGTTGTTGATCACCGACTATTTTAATTTTATTCCCGCGTGCAATAAGAGTCACAGGAAAACTTTTTTCAATTATATTAAAATTCCTATCATTCACACCATAGAAAAGTAAAGGATCTACTCCTTCAATATTAAATGTACTCTGCTTTTCTTCAGACAAAATCATTCTTCCATATTAAATGTTTATTTATTTTCAGAATAAAAAAAACTCCCAACCAAAATCGATTGAGAGTTTTAAATATATATTTTCAAACAATATCGTTACTTAGCGAGGAATATTCAATACCTGATAAGGATAAACAACGTTAGGATCAGTAACTACATCTTTGTTTGCTTCATATATTTTGTTCCACTTAAACGGACTGCCATATATATTAGCATAGCCTGATATTTTCGAAAGGAACTCACCCCGGACAACAAGATGTTCATTTGGTCCAACTACTCTTGGAATTCTGAATACCTGATCAGTATAAATTAAATTAGCATCTTTAATTTGGTCAGTATTCGAAGTATAAATCCTGCTCCATGCGTACGGATCACTGTAAATTTCTGATTTAGAGGCAATTTTCCAAAGATAGTCACCTCTCATTACAGTATAAGTATCCGGTTCTGCAGGTTTACCTTTTTCTTCCGCCTGAAGAATCATACTTTCGATATTATTCAATTTAGTTTCATTTGCAGTTAATAAAGCCAGATTATTTTCTTTAAATCCATTTAATCTGTCTTTTAATGCCTGCATTTCATCTTGTCTACTATAAATTTCTTCGGGACTTAAGTTCAAGAAAGAACTAACATCGTTACGCAATGCATCTAATTCACCAATGAATTGATCATCTTCTGCTTTTGAAGATCCTAATGCAGCATAGATTTCTCCCCATTCAGCATCAATTTGTGCCTGGGTATCATCAAGTTGTGATTGTAAGTCATTAATAAGATTGTCTTCTTCATTAATGCCAACTTGCGCTGCATCTAATCGTCCTTGCCATTCAGCTAATAATGCTTCGTATTCTTCCATTTCCATTTCTTCATAGTTATAACTTTGAGCAAAAGCTGAATTCAATACTACAAGCAGTGCTATTGATATTACTATTAAAATTAATTTTGATGGTTTCATTTGACATGCCTCCTAATATTTTATTCTTACTGTTTTTGTTCCAACTTTTGCATCACTTTTTCTTTTTCTGCTTTTACTTTTACCAATTCGGTTTTCTTAGCTTCAAGCTGTGCTTCTAAATCTTTTCTTTCTTGCTTTTTATCAGCTAATGTCTTTTCAGCTGCTAAAGCTGCTGTTTTTGTTTCTTCCAATGCCTGAATTTGTTCTTCATTTGGATGCGATGTACATGCAACTAAAAATGTTAAAACTAAAATAGCCATTATTGATATTTTTGCATACTTGCCGATCCATTTCATATTAAATGCCTCCTAAAATAATGTAAGTAGTTTAAAAAACTATTTTTAAAGTAATAAATATCCATAAATTTGTCAAGCAAATAATAACTTTCAATAACTAACATTAATCTTAAATGTCATTAGAAAGATGAATATTATATTAAAGATTTATTTATATACACACCCCTTGTAGTATTTTACCCAAAAATATTCATACATGCAACAAATTAATCATGAAATTACTAATTCTTTCATTTTAATTAATTTTCTTCAGAGTTTTTTATAATTTGTAAACCCAATTCAATTAACTGCTCCTCTGATGCCACTGATGGCGCACTATCCATGAGTGACAATGCAGATGTAGTTTTCGGAAAGGCAATGACTTCTCTTATTGATTGTGCACCTGCCAAAATCATTACGAGTCTGTCAAATCCAAAAGCAATTCCGCCATGTGGTGGAGCACCATAATCAAGAGCTTGTAATAAAAACCCAAACTTATCTTCGGCTTCTTTGTCAGATATGTTTAACATATTAAATACTTTTTTCTGTAATGACCTTTTATGAATACGTATACTTCCACCTGCAATTTCATTGCCATTTATGACCAAATCGTATGCTTTCGCCCTAACTGCTTCTGGATTTTCTTGTAAAAGTATCATATCCTCTTCTAACGGACTTGTAAATGGATGATGCCTGGCAATATATCGTTGTTCGTTTTCGTCAAATTCTAACATTGGAAACTTTATAACCCATAAGGGATTAAAGTCTTTTTCATTGATTAAATTTAATTGATCCGCAATTTTTAATCTTAAATTTCCTAATATAGACAGGGAGTTCTCTTTTTCTCCAGCAATTATAAAAAGTAATTGATTATTTTTAAAATTAATTTCTTTGATTAGGTTATCTTGTTCATTTTTGTGTAAAAATTTTACAGCCGGACCTGATAACATTTCGCCATTATATTTAAACCATAATAATCCGGATGCTCCTAATGATTTAACATAATCAGTAAAATTATCAATTTTTTTCCTTGAAAAATCTTGAGCATTATCGATTTGTATTCCTGCAATAATACCTTCATTTTTGAGAACATTTGTAAATAAATTAAATCCAGAATCGGAAAATAAATTACTTAAATCTTTAATTTTTAGATCAAATCGTGTATCCGGTTTGTCGGTACCATAAAGTGAAAATGCTTCTTCGAAACTTAATACAGGAAAACTGTAATCTATGTTTATATTTGATAATTTGGAATAAATCTTTTTCACCAAGTTCTCTGCTACATTCATTACATCTTCTTCTTCTACAAAAGACATTTCCATATCGATTTGAGTAAACTCCGGTTGTCTATCTCTCCGCAGATCCTCATCCCGAAAACATTTGACAATTTGAAAGTACTTATCAAATCCTGCTATCATTAATATTTGTTTATAAGTTTGTGGTGATTGTGGAAGAGCATAAAAACTGCCCTTATAATTTCTGCTGGGCACTAAAAAATCTCTCGCTCCTTCAGGAGTACTACGCATTAAATAGGGTGTTTCAATTTCAACAAAATCATTTTCAACTAAAAAATCTCTTACAATTTTATATAATTTTGATCTTAATAATATGTTTTTTTGTAAACTTTCTCTTCTTAAATCAAGGTATCTATATTTTAATTTTGTTTCTTCGTGAATCTCAATAGTATTATCTATCTCAAATGGAGTAGTTTCGGCTTGGTTTAGAATTTCTAATTGTTTGATTTCAATTTCAATTTCGCCTGTTTTCATATCCTGATTTTTCATTTCAGTTGGTCTGGATTTTACACACCCTTCAATTGCTATTACATCTTCCATTCTTAAAGATTTGGCTGCATTATAAATCTCTTTATTTTTATTTGGATCAAACACTAGTTGCGTAAATCCATATCTATCTTTTAAATCTATAAAAATTAAGCCACCTAAATTTCTGCTTTTTTTTACCCATCCATTTAGTCTAACAATTTCGTCGATATAGTTACTATTAAGTTCACCACATGTATTTGTACGTTTTAGCATATCCAGATTCCTAATTGTTTTTTTTATAATTTACTCATATTAACGATGTTCATCAATTATGAACATATTGTAAATTTGCTAAAAAAAAAGCCACCCATAATTTGAGTGGCTTAATTTTATCTAATAAGAAGATTAACCAAATATATATTTTTGTCTAACAGTAACGTTACCTTCTTTTTTATCTATTGGTTTAAATCTCCAACTTCGAATTCTGCCTTTTACACAGTTTTCAATATTTTTGTTTTTAATTGACGAGTTGACTATTTTGGATGATACTATTCTACCATTCCAACCAATAATAAATTCAATAATCAAATCACCCTTTAGATTTGGGTTTATTCTTGTTTCACGCTTATAGCAAAACTCGATTGCATCATTATGACTATTAATAACACGTGATATTTCTTCGCTTGATCTGTTTGCAGCTTTTGTGCCTTTTCCACTTACACGGGCACTTTCCAAAGCCATTTTAATAGATCCTGATCTTCCTATACTTTTAGAGCCAACCGAGCCTATTCCACCAATCAAGTCGTTAATATCAGCGCTACCCGAAGCCCGACCTCCACCGCGACTTCCCAAGCGTGTTCTTTGACCTGCTGAAGATGCTGTTGCTAAACCACCAACTCCGGATAAAACTGCATCCAAATCACCTGTACCACCTGCAGCTCCACCAAGGACATCAGCTACAGCATCACCTGTACCTCCGCCGCCACCAGCAGATAGAACACCTAAAATACCTGTTCCGGCTACTGCTTGTTCCATTTGTTGCCTTGCTCTACCTCTTGCTGATGCGGCTGCTCTTCTTGCAGCAGCTCTTTCGCTAGCTGATTGGCCTCTAACCTCATCTCGTTTTCCTGCATCTCTTTCAGCGCGTTCATCGACCTGCTCTTCCGGTTCATCCCCAATACCAGGTCCTGCACCTTCAAGATCCTCTTCAACGCCCACATCTATTTGAACAGATACTCCTAATTGTTCGAGGTATCTTGCACGAATTTTATCAGCTAGTTCTCCTGAAGCATAGTCAATACTTCCTAAATATCCGGTCACAAGTATCATCAATAACCATGAACTAAATAAAATCAGATAAAACCTTTTATCGAGGTCATCCCAAATATTCCTTTCAAATTCCTTTGGAAAACCAGTTACTCTAAAAGCTGCCCCGCCACCTGGTCCAGGTTTTACACCTCCCGATTTTTGAGTGCTACTTTTATTCTGTGCCATAAATATTCCTGTTTATGATTTTAGAGTTTTTCAGTTTAATTTGAAAATCAATCTTCTACAATTATTATCCGCCCTTTTTAACTGTCAACAAGCGCATTTTATAAAATTCAGATTGACTACATGTATACATAACTTTAATCAACACATCAAAGGGAATTGTTCTATCTCCTTGTATTATAACCTGATGTGTAAACTCTTTTCCAACATCCAATTCTAACTGTTTTTCCTTTTGTGCATATTCTGCCAATTTTGAATTAAGAGCAGGAATCATCATTTCCTCAGGATGTAATGATGATAATGATAATATCGGAATATCATTTACGATAATTGCATCTTGTGAAATTGCAACATTTAATTCCTTTTTGGGCTTTTCTGTCTGGAATGAAGTTGGTAATGTAAGATCTTGGGAAGGAGCAACCAAAGCACCGTCAGTAGAAAACGACTTGAGCAAAAACAATAATATAATGGTCATCATGTCCATCATAGAATTCATGTTCAATTCGCCTTCTTTTTTGGTGTCATGTTTTTTTGATCTTGATGGTGCAAACGCCATAATTATTCCTCTTAATTATAGGACTTTTCCAAAATTTACTTGTGGAAATAACGGTTGTAAATTTCCTTCATCATCTGTATACAACTGGATAGAATCTATCACATCGATGATGACCTGGTATTCAATATCAGCAGAAGCAGTTATTATTACCGAATCTTTATCTTTATATGATTTTTCTGCTATCATCTTTTTTACTTCTACTAATTTTTCTTTTAAAGCTTCAAAGTTAAAAGAATTATCATCATTAATCGCAACAGTTGGCCCCTCATCGCTTTCTCCAGGCAATACAGCTGAAGGGCTTGTAATTGTGAATCCCGATTTTGTTATTACAATACTTAAATTTAATTGTTTTTCAATTTCACGATCTGGATTTTGCTCATCTCCACCATCACCTTGGCTTTGAGGAGGTAAATTGATTTCAATAATTGACAATTTAACAAATTCAGTACCCGCCAATAGCAGCGGTATCAAAACGACCATAAGATTCATGACCGGCTTTATATCCAGATCCATATCTAATTCAGCGGATTTCCTCCGCAATGATGGTTTATAAGCCATTATTAAGAATCCTTAAAAAATTATTACCGGTTGCCTGTAATTAAATTAATTAATTTTACTAAGTGTTCATCCATTTCATCAATTATCTTGGTTGTCCTGTTTGACAAATATGTGTAAACAATCAAACTTGGGATAGCAACCATAAGTCCGAAAATAGTCGTATTCATAGCTGCGGAAATACCTGCAGCCAGGAATTTAGTTTTATCTGCTTCAGGGATACCTTCCCCGGAAACAGCCTGGAATGCCAAAATCAGACCATAAATAGTTCCCATCAATCCTGTTAATGTGGCAACATTGGCAAACATCGACAGATATCCTGTACGTTCCTGTAGTTTTGGAATAACCTCCAATGTACCTTCATCGACAGCATTTTGAATTGCTCTGAAATCAAGAGTATCACTTTCAATTGCTCGCTTTAATCCTCTTAATACAACAAATGGAAGAGCTTTCTGCTTTCCTTTGTCACAAAGAGCTATTGCTCTGTCCATATTTCCACCTGCAACCAATTTTCTGATTTCAGCCATGAACTTATCAGCATTTACATTTGATCGAACCATAATATAATAAAAACGCTCAATTGCAATTGCAATTGCAATTGCACCAAATATTGCTATTGCATACATAAAAAATGCAGCATCATCAGAAAATGCGAATGATTTTCCAAATTGATTCATGAAACGATCCATTAGCTAGACCTCCTCTTTGTGTTTTAAAAATTATCAATTTTTATTTACAATTTTATCTACATCTATTATTGTACGTTCCTCAGGGATCATTTTATTTTCGACCAAACTTTTGTCATTTTTAGATAGAATTTCTTTAATAAACGATTTGTTTAAATTCACATCCGTAAATTGGGGTTTGATTCTTTCAGTGATCAATGTAACTCTCGGCTTTTCGGGTTCAACCTTTATTATTGTTGCTTGATCTGACAAATCTATAAAATCATCTCCACCTGTCGTGGTTACTGCTGTTGTATCAGTCACCTGAGCATAAACACCTGAACAAATCACAATTATTCCTACAAAAAATATGAATTTAAATATATTCATAGTATTTTCCATTATTTATTAACTGAAATTCTATTTTTATTCAGAATATTGATCTTTTTAAGAATTATCGGATCAATATCAATTTTCTGTATTCTTGCTTTTTCCTCAGCTGCAGCAGTGATATCAGAGGGGAGAACTTCAAAATATCCATATAATTTTACACCCTGTGCAGTTTTATCATAATCAATTACATCTAATACAAAAGTATTATTTCCGGGTTTTAAATAGTAAGAGATTGTAGCATAATCTAATGAATCAATTATATTGAAATCATCATCCGCATCATCAATAATATATTCTCCATTTATGAAAAACCTGTAATCTTCATCAGCTGTAATATAAATTGCACCCCCAACCGCGGAACCATCAAACTCGATATTTTTTCTAAAATATACTTCTACTGTATCCGATTCAATTTCAACGACCGATGTATCTTCAACAGATGGTTGATCGATTGAATAGGTTGTAAAAAAACCTTCTGCTTTGCTTGTATCCGCCGACGAAGTATCCAATTCAACCGCCATAGCTGTATCTATCATGGCAACAGTTGTGTCCATAACAGAAGTCGTAGATGTATCAAAAGCAGATTTAGCCGGAGCCAAAACTCGCCAGATACTAGGCGGATTACCACCGAGTCCCGCAAACTGATTGTAAGAACTTGGAACTATTCCGGCATTTTGCCAGGCTGAATCATCAAAGTTTTTATTTACATAACCTTCGAAATATTTAGCTGAAAATAGCCAAGATTCATCAGTGGTAAATTCTACTTTGTCTTTTTCAATACTGGCTGCATAAGTTGCAGGATCGATTTTTACTAGTTTAAATAGTAATTTGTTAACCCAAAGATTTTTTAAACCATAATTCTCCATTACTAAATACGCATTGTCCAGAATTTCACGTTCATAATCTCCAAAAGATATTTCGTAATCCTGAAAATAAATAGATGCATCATCATAATTATAGTTTTCTGTGCTATCGAATTTTTGAATAAAAATCTCTCTATAATTTATAGCAGATTTATTATATTCTTCATACATATCTGTAAACTGTACTGTAAACCTAAATAGTTTGTCGGAGGTCGTTCTCACTAAATCATTTTCAATTCCTGCTTCTTTAGCAAAATCCAAAGTCAATACATAATTATTAATAGTTGCATTTGCTAATTCTTTGGATAAATCAATTAATTGTTGATTCGTCCCATGTATCATAGTATAGTCTTCGCCTTTTGCATTTGTAGTACCATATTCCTGCTCCACTAATTCAACTATATCTTTTTCACGCTTCGGATAATCCACAATCGAAGCAATTGCGAGTTCTTCGATTTCTTCTGCGTAAATATTCGATGTTAATAGTATTTGTCTTTTAGATTCTTCTACATATTTATTGCTTAAATTT
>DAOWAQ010000019.1 GCA_030634505.1 Calditrichia bacterium | reverse complement strand
GACTATTGTTTTCATTTCTGGGGAATATAAGCTAATCTTTTTGATTACGGTTATTCCTTATCTGTTAAACCTGTTCTTAATATGGAGTTATCCAAAATCGCTTGACCATAAGTCCGACGAGATTAAAAAAACCACAATTTTTAATTTAATAAAAAACACTTTTTTAGATTCCCTAAAAACATTTTCAAAGCCGGAAATTGTAAGAGTGCTATTTTCATCTTCTACAATCATTGCCTTTTTTAAAAGCTTAAAAGATTACATTCAACCAATGATAAGCGCTCTTGCCTTAAGTTTGACTGTCTTGATTACTTTCGAACAAATTTCAGATGTTCAAAGGGAATCTATTCTGATTGGTTTGATTTATTCAATTATATTTATAATTACTTCCTTATCCTCAAGATATGCTTTTAAGATTGAACAAAAATTTAAGAATTCGGCAAATGCAGCAAATTTTATTTATCTGATGGCCGGTGTATCAATCTTATTAGCGGGATTGTTATATAATTTTGAATTTCAAACAGTAGCTATTGTCTTGTTTTTAGGATTATATATTTCCCAAAATTTTAGACGTCCAATAATGGTAACTTATATCAGTGAGAAAATACCAGAAAAAATTCTTGCTACAGGTTTATCCGTGGAATCCCAACTAAAAACTTTAATAATTGTGATTTTATCTCCGGTTTTGGGATTATTAATCGATACTTTTACACTTAGTACAGGAATTATTTTTTGCGGACTTTTAATTATAATAATTTATCCGATAATTAAATTAAAGAATTAATATTAATTCTATTAATAAGTTGGAGAAGTTAATAGATCAATAAATAACTTGACTTATTTGAAGCATAAGAGGAAATTACATTTTGTTTTTATTAATATATTATTTTGAAGCCCATTATGAATGAAGAACTGACAAAAAATCTTAAAATTGCAAGACAACATTTTGAGCATAAAGATTATGGCAAAGCCGAAACACTTTATATGCAAATAAAGAAAAAAGCAATTTTACCGGAAGATAAAGCTATTATTTGGGCAGAATTGAGCTGGTTATACTACAATAGAAAGATGTATGAAAAATCGATTGAAGCTGCTGATACTGTGATATTAAATGATGAAAATTATAAATCAAAGGAAAGACTTTTCCGCGTACAGGGTTATGCATATTTAGGTTTGAGTAAAGCCACAATGGCAGCGCAATATCTTGAACTTTCCTTGGAGCAAAATTCAGAATTACCAGAGCAACAATATGTAAAATATGAATTAGGCAAACTATATTTTAAAAATGGTGAATATGATAAAGCATTACCATTTTTAGAAGAAATCGAGCAATTTTTTAAAAACGAAAAGGAAGAATATTATTTTTCTATTCTATTTTTTCTGGGATTTTCTTACTACTATTTAGAAAATTTAACCAAAGCGAAAAAATGTTTTGATATAATTATCTCGGCAAATCCGTCAAAACAGAGATATATATCTGCACTATTTGGTCTTGCATATGTAGAATATCAAAATAAGAATTATTTGCAAGTTATTTCTCTGTGTGAAAAAATTATTTCTATGGAAGAAGATTTTTTTGATAAAGAGAGTGTTGGATTTCTAACAACGGCATCATATTTACATTTGGGTCGTGAAGATATTTTTAACGCTTATTTTGATCAAATGCTTAAAACTTATCCCTCAGGTCGTTATATAAAGGATTTAAAGGAATTGCAAAACCAATTAAAGAATAATTAGTTCTCCCTGTGCTTTTTAAAAACACTCCTAAAATAATTAATGATTAATTTAAAAAATATAATTTTTAATTCTCCAACATTTATCAAATTTCCTTTAGAAAAGGTAAATGAAATAGAGATGCAAATAGCCGGTTTAGCAGGTTCATTAAGGTCATTTTTTGTATCTTATTTAAATGAGAAACTTAATAATCCGATTGTTTTTATAACGCCTGATACTGAATCGGCTGAAAGATTATATGAAGATATTCAACAAATTGCTCCGAAACAACCCGTGCGATTTATACCCAAAACAGAAAATAATCCTTATGATGAAAAACCAATTAATCCCAGTTTATTAAAACTAAAAGCAGATGCATTACAAAACCTTATCGAAGATGAAACAGGTATTACAATAATAACTGCTAATGCATTAATTGAAAAATCACTTTCTCCCGAAAGTTTAGTCGACAATCAAATATATTTACAAAAGGGTAAAGAGATTTTGTTTAATGATCTAATTGATGTCTTGATAACTTCTGGTTTTGAAAGAAAAGAGATTGTTGAGGATGTAGGACAGCTTGCAGTGAGGGGTGGAATAATTGATGTTTATACCTGGAATTACGACGAACCTTTAAGATTAGAATTTTTTGGGGATCAATTAGAATCAATAAGATATTTTAATATCATTACTCAGAGATCAACAAATGAAACTGATAATATTACAATACTGCCTAGTCTGATAAAAAGTAAACAAACATCTTCTGTTTTTGACTATATCAATGAAAAATCAGTTTTTATTGTTGAAGATAAAATTGGAATATTTGAATCACTTAAAGAATATTCTTCTCTTATAAACCAGGTTTATCAAAAAAATTCAGAGCAAGATATCATTCTGGATAAACCATCGGATCGATATTTAAACTACGACAAAATCAAATCATATTTAAATGAAAAAAAACTACTTAGAATAGATCTTCTATCCGATGATAGCGCAGAATTATTTAAATTTAACAGTTCCCCTCCACCGACATTTGCTGCTAATATTAAAAGGTTTATTTCATATATTCTAAAAAATGAAGAATTAAAAAACGAGGTATATATACAGTGTGATTCTGCCGGTCAGAGAGACAGGCTAATCGAAATTTTAGAAGAAGAAGAAAAAAATGATAAAAACTATTATTCCATAATTTCAGTTGGTACTTTGCATAATGGATTTATTCTAAATGAAATAAATTTGCACGTTCTTACGGATCATGAAATTTTTGATCGGTTTAAAAGGAAAAAAATCTATAAAAGATTTAAGAACGGTGAATATTTAAGAAGTTTAAAATCTTTGTCATTGGATGATTATGTAGTACATATCGATTATGGCATTGGAAAATATCGTGGGTTAAGTGTTATTGAAAGTAATGGCATTAAGAAAGAATGTATAAAGGTTGAATTTTCCGATGGGGATAATTTGTTTGTTAGCGTAGACCGTTTGAATCGTGTCCAAAAATTTAAAACTGATGGTGATGCAGAACCGAAATTATCAAAATTGGGTACAGGTGAATGGGAAAAATTAAAAAAGAAAACCAAAGAATCTATTCAAATAGTTGCTGCCGAATTACTACAACTATATGCAGAGCGCAAAGCAAAAAAAGGCTTTGCATTTTCCACAGATAATCATTGGCAAAAAGAATTAGAAGCTTCATTCCCATTTGAAGAGACAGAGGATCAGAGCAGGTCCATTTCTGAAGTCAAAGCAGATTTGGAGAAACCGGAACCAATGGATCGGTTGCTGTGTGGAGATGTCGGATATGGAAAAACAGAAGTAGCTTTACGCACTGCGTTTAAGGTTGTGAATGATGGTAAACAGGTGGCAATATTGGTACCTACAACGATTTTAGCTTATCAACATTATCAAACATTTAAGGAAAGATTATCAAGTTTTCCTGTTAATATTGAAATGCTTTCACGGTTCCGTACAAAGAAAATGCAAAAAGATAGTATTGAAAAACTTGAAAAGGGAATAATTGATATAATAATTGGTACACATCGTTTACTGTCAGAGGATGTAAAATTTAAGGATTTAGGATTATTGGTTATTGATGAAGAACAGAGATTCGGTGTTAAACATAAAGAAAAATTAAAAAAATTAAAGGTGACGGTTGATGTATTAACAATGACCGCTACACCTATTCCAAGGACTATGCATCTTTCACTTATGGGATCACGGGATTTATCTCATATTGAAACTCCACCACGAAATCGGCTGCCTGTCATTACTGAAATTCATGAGTGGAATGAAGAATTTATCAGACAAATTATACAAAGAGAATTGGACAGGAACGGTCAGGTTTATTTTGTTCACAACAGGGTCAAAACTATTTCGGGGATCAGGGGAATTATTGAATCAATTTTGCCACAGGCCCGAGTAGCAGTAGCCCATGGACAATTACCCGATTCTCAATTAGAAAAAATTATGCTGGATTTTATCCATAAAAAATATGATGTATTAATTTCTACAATGATTATTGAAAACGGCTTGGATATTCCCAATGTTAACACGATTATTATTGATCATGCTGATAAATTTGGATTGGCACAATTGTATCAGCTGCGAGGTAGGGTTGGCAGATCTGATAAACAGGCCTATTCGTATTTATTTATCAGAAATCATTCACGTTTAAGTGAACTGTCAAAAAGGAGATTAAGAGCGATTCAGGATTTTACCGAATTGGGATCAGGATTTAAATTGGCTTTAAGAGATTTGGAAATTCGGGGTGCTGGAAATATATTAGGAAAAGAACAAAGCGGCTATATTCTATCCGTTGGTTTTGATTTATACTGTAAAATTTTGGATGAGACTGTATCAAATCTTAAATCGGAACAAAACATTACCGAAACCAACATAACTGAAAAGCGTACAACTGATCCAAAAATAGATGTGGATTATGATATGATCATCCCTAAGGATTATATTTTTGATGAAACCGAACGAATTACCATTTATCACCGGCTTGTTAATTTAAAATCTATGGAGGAGATTGATAAATTAAAATCTGAAATTAATGATCGTTTCGGTCAATTACCTATGGAGGTAGATCAACTCATTAACACAATTGAATTAAAAGTATTAGCCGGACAATTGTATGCTTCACATTTAATTCTAAAACAAAATGTTTTAAAATTGTATTTTTCTGAAGAAGTTCAGAAGTTCGAAACTTTTTTTACTAAAATCATTCCTAAATTTATGAATGAGACTAAAACTAAAATTCAGTTTATAAATCGCCCGAACAAATTAGGTATAGAAATCAAGCTGGCAGGAAACAATAACACAGAAAAGATTAACTTTGCTAAAAATATATTGAAATACATATGATAGCTGTATAAATTTAAAGGCTAATATCAAAAACAAATTGGAGGTTTAAAAATATTATGGTTCGTAACATTATTATTCTCATAATTATTATAAGTAGTTTGCTATTATTTATTCAATGTGGTATTGATTCGGACACAGTGGCGACCATTGGAAATTCAGAGATTTCAGTAGAAGAGTTTAAAGAAATTCTTAAAAGCAGGTATCCAAATGAAAGTGATTTAAGTAAAATAGAGTTGGAAAAGAAAAAAGAAGTTTTAGATCAAACGATTCAGAAATTACTAAAAGTAAATGCCGCTCTGGATATAAATTTGGATGAAGATCCTGAAATTGCTGACGCTATCAGGAAACAGGAAGAAAATTTATTGGGTCAAAAGTACTTTGAGGTTGTAATTGTAGATCAATTAATTTCGGAAGAAGATATTGAAGAATTTATTCAAAGACAGGGAATAGAACTGAAAGTTTCTTATATATTGATTGGATATGATAAATCAAATATTCCTAAAAAGAGAACAATGGAAGAAGCAAGAAAAATTGCGGAAAAGGTACTTGAAGAAGCGGGGAAAGGAGCTGATTTCAGAAAATTGGCAGTGCAATATTCTGATGATCCATCTGTAAAACGAAACAAAGGTGACTATGGTTGGTTTAGATGGGGTCAAAAACCAAAAGAATTTCAGGATGTTTGCTGGGAATTAAACAAAGGTGAAATTTCGGGGATAGTTGAAACTTCAGCAGGATTAAACATTATTCGGTTAGAGGATAAGAAGAAAGACCCGAATTATGTACCCAAGAATGATCATGAAACTATATTTAGAACAAAGAAAATGCTTTATAGTACTGTAGTTGATTCAGGCAATAAATTGTGGGCTGAGAAGGTCGAAGAATTAAAAAAAGATAATTCATATCAATATCATGATGCAGAAGTAAATAAAGTTGCACAGCTTTTGAATGAAAAAGTTAAAAATGCAAAAGTAGATATTGAAATGTTTACTGATGAAGATAAAAATATCATTTTAGCGGAATGGGATGATGAGAACATTAAATTTGGTAAAATATTAACCAGATATGAAAGCAATCTTTCTCGGGTATTAGGGGCGCTGCGTGATCCCAAAAATTTAAAAAAGGAAATTCAGAATTTATCTTTAATTTCTTTGGCATTATCCGAAGCAAAAAAGATGGGATTAGACAAAGATGAACAAATTGTAAAAACTATTAATCGTTTTAAAGAAGATAGATTGTCATATTTGGCTGAACGAAAACTTATAAATGACAAAATTTCTTTTACAGATGAAGAAGTAAAAAAATATTATGAAAATAATCCCGATCAGTTTATGGATCCTGCCAAGTTAGAAATGTGGACAATTACAGTTAAAGATGAAGCACTTGCTAAAAAAGTAACAAAGCTGGCAAAAAAAGGGTCGAATTTTGAGTCATTAGCTAAAAAATATTCTGCTGATAAATATTATAAAGAAAAGGGCGGATATTTAGGTTTTAGAACAATAAATTCCAGAGGAAGTATATCAAGAAAAGCTTTTGATCTGGAACCCAATGGTCAGATTTCTGATCCTATTAAATACAAAAAGGAATGGGCAATAGTTAAAACAGGTGAATTAAAAGATAATAAAGTGCGACCTTTTCATGATGTTGCCAAAATGGTAGAAGGCAGATTGCGGAATAGTTTACTAAAAGAAAGACGCACTGAATGGAAAAATGAATTAAAAGAAAAGTATACCGTCAAAATTAATGATGAAGTTTTAGCTAATATATAACATGGGAAAACTATTAACATATTCTATTCAGTTATCACTGATATTATTATTTTTAAGTTGTCAGCCTAAAAATGATAATAGTGAAAATGTAATTGCCCAGGTTAATGATGCTTATATAACCCTTGAAGAATTGGAAGCAAAAATTGCGGATGGAACAAATGAAGAAATAAAACTGGCATTAATGCGTCAATTTATGGAACAATGGGTTGAAGAGGAGATATTTTATCAGACTGCACAAAATGAAAATTTAGACTATACGGTAAATGAATTAAGGTTGATAAAAGATTACAAACGAAGATTGTTAATTCAATCATTTATCGAATCCAAAATCAATAAAAATTATAGGATATTAGAAAAAGAAATTGAAGATTATTACCGTCAACATAAAGAAGAATTTCTCTGGAATGAAGATAACATTCACCTTATTCACCTGGTTATCGAACACAGAGAAAAAAAAGTATTTGCGGAAATAAGTAAAAGCAAAGATTTATTAGAAATAATAAAATCATATTATTTTGACATGCAATCCACACCATCCAGACCCGTGGGGGATTTGGGTTATATTAAACTTTCTGACCTTCCGGAGCCATTAGTTAAAAAAGTAAAAGAATTGAGTACTGGAACAATCTCTAAACCAATAAAGTTAACTGATGGTTATCATTTTATACAATTACTCGATTTTCAAAAAAAAGGAAATTATAAGAATCTGGAATTAGTAAGAAATGAAATAAAGCTTAGATTAAGTATTGTCAAAAGAAAACAAGAGTTATCAAAACTGAAAAGGGAATTACAAGCAAATTTCGATATTCAGACAGATATCTCAAAACTTTTACATTATTAAAATGGAATTTATATGACTGGCAAAAAAGAAAATAAAATATTAAAAATAACTTTAGCATTCATTTTATTAATCTTAATTAATAGTACTTCGATTTTTGGTCAGCAATTAGCAGAAGGCATTGCCGCTATCATTGGAAAAGAAATCGTGCTAAGGTCTGAAATTGATCAAATGGTTCAGAGTTATGCCTTACAGAATAAGATTAATTTGGCCAATAACCCATCAGCATTAAAGGAAATGCAGTCTAGTGTTTTTGAACGACTAATAGAGCAAAAAATATTATTGGTTAAAGCAGATGAAGATACTATTACTGTAGATGACAGAGATGTGGATCAGAGAGTAGAACAGCACATAAAATACATGATTGATCAGGTTGGCTCTGAGGAAAAATTAGAAGAGGCGTTTAAAAACCCTATAAAGAAAATCAGGCGTGATTTGCGAAAAGAAACAGCAGATCGACTTAAAGTAGATATGTTACGAAGAACTAAATTTGCTAATGTAAAAGTTGGTCGCCGCGAGGTTGAAAAATTTTATAAAATGTACAAAGATAGCCTAGGAGAAATTAAAGAGACCGTAGATATTAGCCATATTTTAAAACAAATCAAGCCTAGTGAAGATAGTAAATCGGAAGCCATTGAAAAATTAGAGAAAATATTAGAAATGATAAATAATGGTGAAAGTTTTGATGACTTGGCTAAAAAATATTCTCAGGATCCCGGTTCAGGAAGCCGTGGTGGCGATTTAGGATTTACTAAGCGAGGAGATTTTGTAAAAGAGTTTGAAAAAGTTGCTTTTGGGTTGAATGAAGGCGAAGTATCAGGTATCGTTGAATCTCAATTTGGATTTCATATCATTAAATTGATTGAAAAACGTGGTGAAAAGATCAGAACCCGACATATATTAATACAAGTTCAACCAACTGCTGATGATGCACAAAAGACTTATGATGAATTAGAGAATATTAGAACACAAATAACAGAAGGTGCATCATTTGATGAAATGGCTATTGCCCAGTCTGACGATGAAAATGTTTATAAAGATAAAGGAAGATTAGGATTGTTTGAAACAAAAGATCTAAAAATACCTGAATTTAAGACCGAAGTAGCAAATCTCAAAATAGACGAAATTAGTTTTCCTTTTCAAACAAAATTTGGATATCATATTGTCAAGCTAAACAATAGAAATGAACAACGAAAATTAACATTAGAAAATGATTGGGAAAGAATTTCGGAAATGGCATTAAATATCAAGATAGATAAAGAATATAAAAAATGGATAGTGAGTTTGAGAACGGAAATTCCCATAGAAATCCGTGCAAATTATAATTAAATAAAATTAATTGATTTCTCCTCTAAAATTTTCTTGACCAGCAATAAATAAATTGTTATTCTTACTTTATTTATTAAAAATATTTTCCGAACATATATAAGAATTCTGAAATAAATAGATTGGAAAATTTATTTCAGATTTGTAATAATAAAATCTATACTTTTTAAAAACAAGCTATTTGAAATGTGTTAATTTAGATGTTGAAAAACCTTAAGTAAAATAATGATTTAAATCACACATCAAAGTATAGGTTTATGGTATTTTTATTCACTAAATTAAAAACATTCTATTAAATACTAGTTGCAATTTTCATTTAGTGATTATTGTTCAAAATTTTATTAGGTATATGACCGCATTTGAAAAAATAAAAAATATGATTAAATGGTCAAAGGGTCATCGAGACTTTAGTGATTCTATGGCTTATTTAGAACAATTGAAACAATCTTTTGATTATAGATTAAATAAATTTCGTTCTAATGATAAGCTGATTAATGTTTTAGAATCCACACTAATTGAAATCTCCAAAATAGGTTCTTATAAATTTGATTTATTTAAAAAATTGACACATGAAGATAAACTTTGGATAAGTTTGATTGACAATAAAAAGTGGTATTTACAAGAAAGTAATAATGTTTTCAATGAAACAGATTCTATTGTATTTGTAAAACAATACAATAAAAAAGAGGAAACTTCGGAAAAAGAAATAATTACAGAACTTATTGCTTTAATCATACCAAAGGAAGATACTCTACTTATTGAAATGCAAAACCAGGAAGTGAATAGTTTAATTTATTTTAATTTTAGATCCGAATTAGAAAACTTTATCAAAAAATATTTGCAGGCTCAGAAAATTCACAATCTAAAAAAAGAAAAAGAGAACATTGATAAAAAATACCAAGAGTCTGAAAAAAAAGTAGTATCGGCAAATAAGGCGATGAGACGAAAAGTCTATGAATTGCACAATTTAGTTGAAGCAAGTAATGATATTTATTCGATACTTGATTTTAAACAATTGATCAATTCGTCTTTACTTACGATAATCGGGCAAGTAGGATTTCAAAAAGCTTTCGTACTTATGTTTGACAAACAAACCAAAGTTTTCAATCAAATTTATCGTAAAGGATTTACAGGAGAGAACTTTGATAAATTAGAATTTGAACTAGCGTCACCTATAGTATCATACTTTTTTAAAAACCGGACACCGGTATATATTTCAAAGCTAGAACAAAATAAAAACCTAAAAGATTTCGCAAAGAAATTGAAAAAATTGGGAATATTTGTTATTGCTCCGTTGATTTTTTCGGAAAGACTTCAGGGAATTGTTGGCGCCGGAGAAAAACTGCATTTTCAGAATTTCACTGAAGCAGATTTTGAATTATTTCATATTTTGATTAATATCATTTCTATTTCAATTGGAAATTCCTATTTGTTTCAGGAAATAAAAACACTTTCTCTTACAGATGCCATGACTAATCTTCACAATTATCGGTATTTTGAAGATCGATTAAAGGAAGAGATAAATCGTGCGAGTAGACATGATAAAAAAGTATCATTAATGATGTTAGATATAGACCATTTTAAGAATTATAATGATACTTTGGGACATCAAGCCGGTGATGAAGTACTTAGAATGATTGGTAAATTCTTAAAAATTAGCATTCGTGATGAAGATATTGTTGCCAGATACGGTGGAGAAGAGTTTTGTATAATACTACCCGGAATTGAGAAAAATGGAATTACGATATTAGGAGAGCGGGTACGTAAAAAAATTGAATCCGAAAAATTTTTTAAGGAAGAGGTTCAACCAGGTGGTCGAGTCACAATAAGTATCGGAATTTCTACTTTTCCCGATGATGCAAAAAATTATAGTGGTCTTGTTGAAAAAGCTGATAAAGCATTGTATCAAGCCAAAAATTCTGGTCGAAACCAAATAAAAGTAATCGACTAAACTTACTATTGGAGTATATCTAATGGCAGATATAGGTTTTAATGATAATTTGAGTGTTGCAGGGCGAAAATTTCATTTTCAAACTGCCAGCAACACAAAGTCCGGCGAAGTGCAATGCGAAATTTTTGAAGAAGGCCGTCTCCTGAGTAAAGAAATACTTGAATTTGAAAGAAGAAAATTTGATAAGGTTCATTCAATTGAAAACAGATTAAAAGAAATGGTTGAATCTCTTCATCAGGATATGATGTCTGAGATTGAAATAATGTTTTTAATTGGTGAAAAGATCAAAAAACTCAAACACAGCCCATCAAATACCAAAATGGGAATTCTTTTTCAACAACATAATCTTGTGGATGATGCGGTTGAACATTTTGAATTGGCTATAAAGCATGACCCAGACTATATTGATGGTTATATTAATTTAGGCAGAACCTATTCTCTTGTGCGAGACTTTGAAAAAGCAAATGAAATTTTTAAGAAAGCCATGGAGAAGGGTAAAAGATATGCTGATTTACATAATCATTTCGGATATTCTTTACTTTCAGAAAATGAATTTCAAAAAGCTTTGCACCAATTGCAGGAATCGTTGAAAATCAATAATGATTATGCGGAAGCACATTATAATCTTGCAATTCTTTATTTCAAAAGTACATTATTCGACAAAACTGATGAAAAACTACCTCCTGCATCAATCAGGTTGCAAAGGGGTGTTGAACAATTAAATAAGCTGAAAAAATTAAAAATAAAATCATTTGAGCAGGTAGAAGAAAAAATCCAGAAAGTTTTAGATAAGCAGGATTATGAAAAGGTTGTAAGGATCCTGGATGAGAATAAAAACAAATTATTCTACCGAGATTCAGTGAGTTTAATTGGAACCAGTTTTTATTTGAAATTTATGTATGGCGGTAAAGGTTTGGATAATGAGATTATAAGAAAATATGAAAAGAAATTGAACTCTGCTTTGGAACATTATCCTAATTATGCTGATATTTGGAATAATCTTGGAATTATACATTTAATTCAATGTCGCAATCTTTTTCTAAAAGCATTAGAAGAATTCAAAAAAGCATTGGAAATTAATCCCGGTTTTGAAAAGGCTAGGAAAAATAAAAAATTAGTTGAAAATGATGGAAAAGAATTCCTGATTTTGTTAAGGGCAATTCTTAAATAATTTAGATCAAATGAAAAAATTTTATACTAAGATAAAAACAGATAGTGGAAATGCATATTTCTGGACTAAGATAGTTTTAACAATTTTTATCTTTTCTCTCTGGTTGATTGATAGCAATCTATTTACAGAAGAATCCAATACGTTTATTGCTGCGGCATTAATGATTTCGCTATTATCTACTATGATATATGGGATAGTTTTTAAAAATCAGCAAAAATTAAATTTTATAATATTTATTTTTATTGTTATTGATACAATCATAAGCTTATTATTACTCTTCCCATTTTACCCAAACCATTTTCTTTTTAATTTGATTACTTTAACTCTTTTGGCATCTATTGTGTTTTTATTGCAACCGAAACAAAAAATGATTTCTGCTTCTATTTATTTATCTTTATTGTTTTTAATGATAGTATTGCAATCAGAAAAACAATCATTATCGGAGGCAGCAATATTTAGTATTTCGAACTTTTCCTTCCCACTAATTTGTTTTTTCATTTTTAATGTGGTTTCTAATTGGTTGCTCAGATCAGAAATGATTATTGAAAAATTAGAAGAAGACAAGAAAAGACTTTTATTAAAACAAAATAAATTAGATAAAGAAATTAAATTAAGTAGTCAGAGACTTGAATATTTAAGTAAGGATTTAAGAAAAAAATCATTTGAAATACAGAATATATTGAATTTAACTGATCAATTAGGGGATAGTACGGATTCGCAGAAAATTATCTCTTCATTCTTACTTACTATGGTCGGACAATTAGGCAGCTCTCACGCATTATATATTGGTATGAAAAGATCATCATCTTCTTATTATTCTATTTTAGATCAAAAAGGTGTGCACAACGAAAGAATAAACAGTATTCGAATATATAAAGATAGTTTTTTAATTCAATCATTGAAATCTTCGCGGGAACCCATATTGGTAAATAAAATTCCACAAAGCCAATTATACAGAGATGAAAAAGAATTATTAAACCTTTTCATTGATGATTTAATCAGTCCAATATCCTCAAGAAGTAAAATTATTGGAATGTTTATTATTGGAAAGAAATTAACTGGTGGTATTTTTACTCAAGAAGACATGAACCTGGTTTCCATATTAACCAATCAAGCAGCATTTATCTTAGACCAATCCAAACTTAGTGAAGAAATTTATGATTTTTATAATAAAACTGTAAGAACCTTACTTAGAGCACAGGAAATAAAAGATGCCTATAGCAAGGGTCACGCCATACGAACGGCTCAATATGTAAGAGCTGTTGGTGCAAATATGGGAATTTCCAATGAAGAGCTAAGAAATCTGACATATGGTACGATACTACATGATATAGGTAAGATTGTAACTAAAGACGAAATATTAGCTTATGATAAAAAGTTTAACGGAAATGATACCGAAATTAAAAAGAAAATTCTTGATCATACGATTGTGGGAGCCTCTATTTTAAAATCAGTAGGTTTTGTAGAGCCAGTTGTTGATATGGCACTACATCATCATGAATGGTTCAACGGGGAAGGATACCCGCATAATTTAAACGGTGATCAAATATCTAAAGAATCGAGAATTTTGGCGGTATGCAATGCTTATGACGCCATGCTAAATGATAAACCCTACCGGAAATCATTAAATAAAGAATGGGCCATGGAGCAAATGCATAAAATGGCGGGAAGTCAATTCGATCCAGAAATAGTAAATATATTTTTAAGTGAAGTTGATACAAACTCAAACCTTATAAAACTTTCTAAAAGCCATTAGTAATTTCCGTAATCAAAAAGTGCTTTAAATCACGGTATACAAAAGTAAATTTAATACTTTGCTAAAACATATAAAAGGAAATATTGAGATGAAAAAACTATATATCGTTTCATTAGTAATATTAATAAACCTCCAATTTTTATATGCTCAAAACATTAATCGAAAAACTTCTGATTTACAAATTAATGTCAATACTGAGTCATTAGAAAAATCTATTCAGCCTCAGGAACTACTAGTAGAAATAAATAAAAACATTCAGGTAACACCCGGTTTTATGAGTATTGTGATTGAAAACCTTGAATCAGGTTTGACTTTGGTTAGCGCTAAACTCAATAATGAAGATTTATGGCTAATTAATTCTACTGCATCTTCGACAAATGAAAAAGTTGTAGCATGGAACTATGATAAAGAAAATTCCAGTTTGATAATTTACCCTTACAATTGGAATTCTCCTTATATTTTGGATTTAAATATTCAGGTAAATTTAAAAAACATATCCTCTATTGATAGCAATACATCAACCGCAATTATATTAGCTACTGAATTAGGCGGTAGTTTGTTTGAAGCGCTACCAACCGGAAGAGGAAATAATATACAAATCAGATAAATCAAATTTGATGGATAAAACACCATGAAAATAAAATTACTATTTAAGTTTATATTCTTCATTTTATTTATACAAACCACATTATTCGCTCAGTTAGCAACAGATACTACAGGTGGACCGGATAACTTTGGTCACAGGTGGATTACATCTCAAGCGACCGGCTTTACCATTGATTATGACTGGATTGATGCTTTGTCAGGTTCGGTCGTTCAAATAAATGATGATCAGTGGACTAATGGTTTACAAATTGGATTTAGTTTTAATTTTTATGGAACAAGTTATACAACTTTTAACGTGAGTTCAGGCGGATTTATTAGCTTTACAGTCCTTGCAGCGCACTATGAAGATGCAAATAATGATAGTATTCCTAATGCTAACCTTCCAAATAATATTATTGCAGTAAGTTGGGATGATATCTTTTTAAGAAATTGGAATGATCTAAATCATGATCGGAAAATATTTTACCGAACAGTCGGTACGGCTCCTTATAGAAAACTTATTGTAGCATGGTTGGCGGTAAGAAAGGATTCAAATGCTCTTGTTGAATATACTTTTGAAATAGTTCTGCATGAAACAACAAATTTAATAGTTTTCAATTATAATTCGATTACCGGTTCAGGTGCGGGTGTTGGTTTGAATGAAGCAACAATTGGTATTGAAAATACTATGGGAATAGAACCTGATGGACTTCTTTTTGCAAATGATGACTCACCGGCAGTGGAAGACACATTTGCTATATTATTTTATGGAGATTCTTTATATAGTGCAACTGCAGCTATTGCTCCTGATACTGTACTTCGCAATACAAGTTCGCAGCAATTTACATATAGTGTAACAGGAATT
>DAOWAQ010000341.1 GCA_030634505.1 Calditrichia bacterium | reverse complement strand
TCCACATTCTGTAGAAACGTTCGTTGTATTTGTTTTCTATTTTATCATAGTTGTTATCAAAATTATTGAACCAGGCGAGTAAAGTTTTATCATATTCGGCGCCGAAGTTATGCCAGTCTTCCATAATAAATAAGTTTTCAATTGCTTTACCTAATTGTTCAATCGATGGAAGCATACCATCAGGGAAAATGTATTTGTTCATCCAGGCATCAGCAGCTTTTTCTGATATTTTGTTTCCGATGGTGTGCAAAAGAAATAGTCCGTTATCATTTAAGCATTTGTTAGCAACTTCAAAATATGTTCTATAGTTTTTATAGCCAACATGTTCTACCATTCCTACCGAGACGATGTGATCGAACTTTTCATTAAGGTCTCTGTAATCCTGAAGGCGGAATTCAACTGGAAGACCTTCACATAATTTTTTCCCAAGAGCAGCCTGCTCTTTCGAAACAGTAACACCTACAACGGTTACATCGTATTTTTCAACAGCATATTTGCCAAATGCACCCCACCCGCAGCCAATATCCAGCACATGCATACCGGGTTTCAGGTTAAGTTTTCTGCAAATCAGTTCGAGCTTATTTTCCTGTGCCTCATCGAGCGAATCAGCATTTTTCCAATATGCACAGCTATAGTTCATTCTTTTATCAAGCATATTTTGAAAAAGATCATTCCCAATGTCGTAATGTTTCTCACCGATATTGAAAGCTTTTTTGTAAGATTGAAGATTTATTATCTTCGCTAAAAGAATATGGTAGGTAATAGAAAAATTCCGCTTTACTTTTTCATCCAGCTTGTTACGGATAACTTTACAAATCATCTCATCTATTTGTGCGCAGTCCCACCATCCATCCATATACGATTCACCGATACCAAGCTCAACTTTTGCTAATGCGCGTTTATAGAATTCTTTGTTATGAACCTGGATGTCCCACGGATTGCCCCCGTTTATTTCGATACCGGCGAGAGCAAAAATTTCCCTCACGGTTTTTTCAAATTTATTTAAGCTCATGATTTGGCATCTTAAATAACATAAAATTATTTAACGGAAATTCAACAATGAATCAAGATTTGAAAATTATGCTGTTGTACCTCCGCAGCTTGAACCCGCCCCTGCTGTACAGCCGTAACAATGCTGCCCTGTAACAATCCGCCTGTTCCTGATAGAATTTAAATTAAAGTTCTTTATATGATCCGGTGCCCCATGATCCATATTCAGTTCAAGCATTTGGTTGAAATCACAGTCGTACAATTGACCGTCCCATCCAACAGATATCGTGAATTTACACATTACATTTGAAGCTGCAACAGGGTTAAAAGAATCCACAAGCTTTTGCATATAAGCATCATAATTTCCTGACTGAAGAAGATAATCTAAAAAACGGCTGATTGGCAAATTTGTAATTGCATAAAGATTGTTGAATTCAATATCAAAATTATTTTTCAATTCTCTTTTATAATCCTGCTCAAGTTCTGTTTGAGAAGGTGGAAGAAAAGTGCCTACGGGATTGTAAACAAGATGAAATTTTAAATCTGAGTCTTCCTTACCATAACCAAGTGTATTAAGTTTTTTCATTGCAGCTATTGATTTATCAAAAACCCCCTCTCCTCTCTGCTTGTCAGTAAATGATTTTTTATAGTACGGCAAAGATGAAACAATTTCCACTTTATGATTTGACAAGAACTCAGCATAATCTTCAAAACCATTTGTTTCCAAAATTGTTAGATTAGATCTGACTATAATATGGCGATCAAGTTTTTTGACTTCATCAACAAACCATTTGAAATTCGGGTTCATTTCAGGAGCACCGCCTGTAAGATCAACAGTCGGGATATCATGCGCACTAAGAATATCCAAACAATCCTGCATAGTTTCCTTTGTCATGATTTCTTTTATATCTAGTCCGACATCAACCTGGCAGTGTTTGCAAACCTGATGGCACATTTTTCCAAGATTCATCTGAAAGATTTCTATTTCGGCAGCTTTTAACCGTCCTTCACCAACCAATTCAAACTTTTCATCGAACCGTGGCAGAGAATTTCCATTATTGATGACTTTCAATTGCTCATTTGCAATAGCAAGATTTTCTCCAAATGCTTTCATACTTTTATGTCGTGACTGCATTGCTATCCTAAAGATAAATTCCTTTACATTGTTAGTTTTTCATTTACATTCTTCATCTGCACACCATGAACTAAAGATGCACCTCCGCGTATTGCACTTGCAACATGTACAGCTTCAGTCATCTGTTCGAGATCCGCACCTTTTTCAAGACTTGCCTCGGTAAATGCATCGATACAATAAGGGCACTGGACTGCATGAGATACTGCTAATGCAATCAAGGCTTTCTCTCTTTCACTTAGTGCACCTGCTTTAAATACTGCACCGTACCACTCGCTGAATTTTTTCCAGAGCTCGGGAGCTCCTTCGCCTATCTCACTAAATTTCCCTAAATCTTTTGGGTTATAATAAGTATCCATATTATTTTCAATAAGTTAGTTCATTAAAAATTAAAACTGAAATTTACATTACCAACAACACTAATTAAAATAATAAAAATTTAGCTATTTCCAATAAAGATTTCATTTCGTTTGCGTGTTCAATTTCCAGTTATATTTTAAATATTTAACTAAAGCTTCGTTATTCGCCAGAAAAATACGATCTTCATCATTCATAAAATGAATTGCCATTTCTTTTAGAGAGCCATACTTCGTTACAAAGTTATCTTTAAACCATTTAAATACTTCCGGTAGGTAAAGAATTTTGTTTTCCCTATCTAATTTGTTTTTTGTCGGATCATTTAAAAATGCCTTTGCATTTATTTCAAGCTGTTCATAAACACTTTCGCCTTCATAAGCCGCTCTTATTATTTTCGGGCAGCTAACTGCAGCACAGACTAATCCAAAATGACTGAGCACAGGTTCAATTTTTAATACATATTTATGTTCAAGTTCATCGAGTGTGATTTCTTTACCGGCAATAGTATGTTTTATTTTATCAAAAAAACCATCAACATCCATTGGAGAATTTATCGGCAAATGATCCAGCACATTTTTAATAACAGTAGCATTATAGGCGTTAATGTAAAATGCAAGTTTATCTTCCTTAGTAAATCCACTAATATCCGCAGATTCAATAGCTCTTATATACTTTTTAAATTTATTATTGTTTTTGAATGCGTCGTAGTTAATCATTCCATTCTCATCAACATTTGCACTAAGCAAAGCATCAAATATTGAATGATCGAATTTATTTGATTGTGCATTACTGCAAGTAATAATAAACAGTAACGGAATGATGAGAACGAGAAGTTTATT
>DAOWAQ010000386.1 GCA_030634505.1 Calditrichia bacterium | reverse complement strand
GGTTATATCGCAAATGGAGCTGAACCATGGAAAATCCCTGATGTAGATAAACTGGAACCAATCAAAGTAGATTTCGCTACAGATCCTGATAAATATTCTCCGTATGCAAGGAATAAAAATACATTGGCAAGAATGTGGGCTATCCCTGGAACGCCTGGTTTAGAACACAGAATTGGAGGATTAGAAAAGGAAAATATTACCGGTAACGTATCTTATGATTCGGATAATCATGATTTTATGATGAGAACCCGTGCTGAAAAAGTACAAAGAATAGCAAATTTTGTTGAAGATCCAAAGATATTTGGTTTAGAAAAAGGTGATGTACTTGTAGTAAGTTGGGGTAGCACTTTTGGAACTGTAAGAGCAGTTGTTGAAAAACTTCAGCATGAAGGTAAAAAAGTGTCCAATTTTCACTTAAGATGGATTAATCCTTTACCAAAATCATTGGGTAAATATTTGAAAAATTTTAAATATATTTTGGTGCCGGAAATTAATTTAGGACAATTGGTAAAAATCATAAGATCTGAATACCTGGTAGATGCACAAGGTTATAACGTAGTTCGGGGCCTTCCGCTTCGAACCCGTGATTTGAAAACGAAATTAGAAGATATTCTGAAAGGACTTCAATAATGTCTGCAAATAAAGATATAAAGCAATTAACAAGGGATGATTTTGTTACTGATCAGGAACCAAGATGGTGTCCGGGTTGTGGTGATTATTCAATACTGGCTCAAACCAGAAAAGTATTACCTGAAATTGGTGTTCCAAGAGAAAATATTGTGTGGGTCTCAGGCATAGGTTGTTCCAGCCGTTTTCCATACTACGTTGATACTTATGGAATACATGGTATTCATGGCAGAGCTGCAGCTATTGCTTCTGGTGTAAAATTAGCTAATCCGGATTTGTCGGTTTGGGTAGCGACAGGTGATGGTGATGCGTTAAGTATTGGTGGCAATCATTTTATTCATCTGTTTAGAAGAAATATCGATATTAATATGGTATTATTTAACAATCAGATTTATGGATTGACAAAAGGTCAATATTCCCCAACCTCTGAGCATGGAAAGATTACCAAATCTTCACCTTTGGGTTCAATCGAGCATCCTTTTAATCCTGTTTCTTTGGCGATTGCATCTGGTGCAACTTATATTGCCAGAACAATGGACCGCGATCCGCATCATTTGTCGGAAATGTTATTGAAAGCCTCGCAACATGAAGGTACTTCATTTATAGAAGTTTACCAGAATTGTAATATTTTCAATGACGGTGCATTTTTTCATTTAACCGATAAAAAAGTGAGAAGTGAAAACGTAATTTATTTGGAACATGAAAAACCGCTAATATTTGGAACGAATAAAGATAAAGGTCTTACTTTTAATGGAAAAAGCTTTGATGTTTTGAATTTGGCTAATGGCGATAAGGAGTCGGATGTAATGATTTATGATGAGTATGAATACGACTCAACTATTGCTTTTTCTCTTTCAAAATTAACTTATAATCCAAGTAAACCTACACCTGTTGGCATTTTTAGAAATGTAAATGTCAATTTGTACGAAAAACAAATGGTTCAGCAAATAGAGGATCATACTGCAAGTAATGGTAAAGGGGATTTAAAATCATTGCTGGCCTCTGGTGAAAGTTGGTCTGTTAATTAACAATCACAGTATTTAAATCTGAAATAAAAATCAGAATAAGCGTAGATATTTTTATTTACTCTATTCAGATTTTTTAACTATGATTATCAATTACCTTATTAATACTTTTTGAAAGTTCTTTTAATCGATACGGTTTTTTTAGAAATGTTTTTGCTCCTTTTGAAATTGATGTTTTTACATTTCCTTCCATCGAAAAGCCACTGGATATAATTACCCTCACATTTTTGTCTATTTTTTTTAGTTTAATAAATGTTTCCAAACCATTTAAACCGGGCATCTCCATGTCTAAAATAATAAGAGTGATTTTGTTGTTGCTTTCTTTAAACTTATTGATACCTGTTTCACCATTGTGCGCAGTTAGTACATCAAACCCCAGGTGCTCACATAGATTTTTGCATGTTTCCAACATCATTTCTTCATCTTCAATTATCAGAATTAAACCTTTGTATTTTTTAATTGTAATAACAGTTTCTTCTTTTAGAACCACTTTTTCATTAGTGCAAGGCAATAATATTGTGAAAGTTGTACCCTGGTCTTGTTTGCTTTTTACAAAAATAGTACCATTATGATTCTTCAGAATTCCATAAACCGTGCTCAATCCAAGGCCTGTCCCGTGCCCGGGTTTTTTTGTAGTAAAAAAAGGTTCAAAAATGCGTTTTTGAGTTTCAGTATCCATGCCTATGCCGTTGTCAGTTAATTGAATTCTGACAATGTCCTGACCGGCTTTTGATTCCGTGCGGTTAAATTCTAAAGGCACATTTTTTATCATATCAGTTTTAATAAATAATTTACCACCATCAGGCATGGCATCCTGTGCATTTAAAACAATATTCAGAATCACTTGTTCTATCTGGTTTATATCTACATCGATATTTTTTATCTTTTCCAGGAGTTTAGTTTCTATTGAAATATTTTTTCCGATGACTCTGGTAATAAGTTTTAAAATATTTTCAATAATTTGATTTGGATGGATAACTTCTTTCTTTAATTCTTCTTTCCTTGAAAATGAGAGCAATTTGGAAGTTAATTCTGAAGCCTTCAATGCGGCGGATTCAACTTGCTCCGCATCTCTGTAAATTTCTCCCGAAGGTATTGAATTTTTCTTGATCATCTCGGCATTTGGAATGATGACGCCTAAAATATTATTAAAATCATGTGCTACACCGCTGGCTAGGGTTCCAATGCTTTCCATCTTTTGCAATTGAAGCAACTCATTTTCGAATTTTTTACGGTGAGTAATATCTCTTATTAT
>DAOWAQ010000078.1 GCA_030634505.1 Calditrichia bacterium | reverse complement strand
TCTGCGATGGTTTCCTCACTCAATCCATCCACTTCGTTTCCAAGCATAAGGCATACCGGAAAACCATAATCAAATTTATTGTAGGGTACACTTTCGGAAGTATGTTCCAGGGCAATCAATTTTACATTGGATTTTTTCAATTCTTTGATAGCCATGTCCGTTTGTTTATAATGCTCCCATGGCACACTTTCAGTTGAACCCAGAGCTGTTTTTTCTATTTCTCTACGGGGTGGAAAACCCGTATAACCTGTTAAATACAATTTATTTAATCGTATCGCATCAGAGGTGCGGAATATACTGCCAACATTGTACAGACTTCTTACATTCTCCACCAAACAGTACATCGGAAATCTCTCCTGCTTTGCCAGCTCATCTACTTTGGGTCTGGTGTTGAATATTTCTTCGTAGCTCAGTTTACGCATTCTTTCTCTCCAGCAAAGCGACACTTTCAATATGATAGGTTTGTGGGAACATATCAACAGGTTGAATTTTTGTAAGATTGTAATTTTCTTTTATTATTTTTATATCTCTTGCCATCGTAGTTGGATTACAGGAAACATATACAATTTTTTTCGCATTACTTTCACTTAAAAATGCTGCAACTTTGGGATGCAACCCCGACCGCGGCGGGTCAACCACAATCACTGCCGGATTATTTTTTACATTTGATTTTTCGACTAACACATCACCCAAAATAAATTCTACATTTTGTACACCGAATTCTTTGGCATTTTTTCTTGCATCCAGTATCGCCCTTTCCACTAATTCAAAACCATAAACCCGTTTTGCTTTTACTGCCAATAACAAAGTAATTGTTCCTGTTCCACAATATAAGTCCCAAACTGTATCTTGCTTGTCAACTTCTGCAAATTCCATTACAATTTCGTAGAGTCTTTCTGCCTGTGCTGTATTGGTTTGAAAAAATGAATTAGCAGAAATTTTATACATTTTATCAAATAATTTATCTGTAATGAATGAATCACCATAGAGGACAATTTCTTCTTCGCCAAAAGCTATTTGTGCTTTCCGATCATTAATCGTATTTATAATACTTTTTATTTGTGGAAATTTTTGACTCAATTCCTGCGCCAACTTACTCATATTTTTTGAATCGCTGAATGCTGTTACAATATTCACCATGATATCACCGGAAAAATGACTTTCTCTAATCACAAGAAAACGTAGGAATCCTTCGTGAGACCTGATTCCATACGGAAGCAGGTTGTTTTCTTTGCAATAGATCTGAGTAAATTTTAAAATTTCATTTGCTGCATCGCTTTGTAGTAAACATTCATCGATCGATATAATTTTATCAAATGTACCGGGAACATGTAATCCTAATGCAAATGACTTTTCGATCTCCATATTGCCTAATTCATGGGGCAACAGCCAGCGTTTATCAGCGAACGAAAACTCCATTTTGTTTCTGTATGCCCGGATTTTTTCAGAAGCAATGGGTTTGGGCACTTCTATATCTTTTATATCTGAAATATGCTGAATACTTTCCTTTACGTGATTCCATTTAAATTCTAATTGTTGTTCATAGCTGACCTTCTGCCAGGTACATCCACCGCACCAGCCAAAATACTTACAGGGTGCATCCTGTCTTAAAGGAGAAGGTTTTACCAATTCCAGTATCCTTGCTTCCCCATATCCTGTTTTTCTTTTTGTTACCCGAATTTTTACTTCATCCTGTGGCAATGTATTTGGAACAAATATTACATAATCATTTATGCGGCAAATACCTTTTCCACCAAAAGCAACATTTTCAATTGTAACGTTAAGTTCTTCTCCCCTTTTTACAGGATATTTTTTTTGCTGCATCAATCGTCCTTTAACACCTCGTTGATTGCGGTTTTTATATCCGCATCATAGAATGGTTTTAGATTTTTTTGTGCAGCGAAATTCAGCACCTGTCCAAAAGTTCGTATTTTACTAAATGTCTCATAATTAATTTTATCATCACTCAATGGGAAAATGGTTTTATTAGTTAATAATGGATCAATGTCTTCTTTTATACTTCCGGATTCAACAGCACGTTCAAAATCCAGTGTACCTGGGATTGGAGAAAATGAGGCCAGTTTTATCTGCACTCCCAGGTTATTCAAAAATATCATAGTAGCAATGATTTCGGTTAATTCCTGACCAGGTAAGCCCATTAAAGTATATGCTTCTATTTTGCTCCTTGCGTAACCAGCATTTTCCAAATTTTCCACTGCTTGAACCATATCATCATTTGACACTTTTGAATTCATGTCTACCCTACGCTCCTCATTGGATGTTTCAAAACTCAGTCTGATTGTTTTGAAATTTGCCCGGAACATGAGTTCTGCCAACCGTTCATCGATGTATTTTGCAAATAATCCATTAGGTGAATGAAACCTGATTGGCATCCGCGATTCAATTACTTTCTCGAGGATTATGTCAATATGTTTTATTTTATTTATAAATAACGCATCATCATAGAAAGCAAAATCACTAACATTATATTTTTGATAATGGTATTTTAATTCCTGCAGCACATTATCAGGTGAACGCTGTGCAAATGGCATTGATATTTTCTTTTGAGCACAGAATGAACAATCGTAGGGGCATCCTCTTGCTGTCATAATTATCATGTAATCCGGGTGACTAATAAGATCAAATGCTGGATATGGAAAATCTTCAATTGACGCAGGAATATTATCTTTGTTAAAATCAAGATCAAAAAGTTCACTTAATAATTTAAGAACTTTTACTTCTCCGGGACCCGTAATTATATAGTCAGGCTTAACAACTCTTTTTGCATGCTCCGAAAGCAAGGTAGCATATATTCCACCTAATATAACCGGCACACCGGGATATATTTCACGAATAAGTTCTACTACTTTTTTAGGACCCAAATACCAGTATGTCATTATTGAAGTGATCAAAACAGCATCCGGTGCAGGTAGTTTTTTAAGTCTTTCTCTAAAGGTTTTTTCGGGAATACCGTATCTGCAATACTTGCGGGGAATATGTTCCAGAATTTCAGGTTTATCAATTTCTGTGCGATAAAAATTGCCTTGCCCGTATTGTTTTACTTTTGGTTCCCATCCAAAATCATATTTGTCCATGCAATCAATGTAAGAAACATCAAATCCGGTTTTTCTTAAAAATGAAGCGATGTATAATAAACCGAGAGGTTTACTCCACAGATCGTATGCAGTAAAATCATATATCCAGGGATTTATCAACAATAAATTCTTTTGCATGAAGATTTTGCGATATCAAAAATTTCAATAGTAATTAAATAGCTTCTTTTTTCTTTTTCGGGGGGGATTTTTTTGCAGGCTTAGACTTGGGTTTCAATGCCCCAATGCTTAATTCTTTATCTGTTATCCTATCTTTATGGATTTCATAATGCTGACCATTAATATTAAATCTGTTAAAGACTTCTACCCAGTTTTCCAATTCAGTTCTGACAAATCGAATAGTTCCTCTTTCAGAGTCAAAATAACAGGGAATTTCACCATTAAATGCTTTTTTTGTTAAATCAAATGGTCTTTCATATCCTAAATATCGTGATGCTGTTGCTGCATTCCACTTACTTTCTTCATCCTTTGCGAATTCAGGAAATCTAAATTCCCACGTATCTTTTATGTAACTTCTTAACCATTCTTCATTATTTTCAAAAATTTTATCTAATATTTCAAGATAAGGTTTTCCTTGCATATAATATACCTGCGCTTCGCCAACGATCGCCAATAAATCATCAGGATTTTCTTTTTTCATTTCTTTATAAGTTTTTTTGGCTTTTTCATATTTTTGGGCCAGCGTATAAGCTTTTGCCAAATCATTCAGACTTGCTATAGATTTATTTGATGCAGCATATTTTTCATAATATACAATAGCTTCATTTAATTTATTCATTTTAGTATAGGCATATGCCATATATTTATTAACTACCGCATCGTCCGGATTAAAATCTGATGCCTTTTGAAGTTCTTCTAAGGCAGTTTTCCATAAATCTCCATTTATCTTATTTACACCCCTATTTAAATGGACATAGAATTTTGAAGAATCATCAAGAGATTCATATTCAAAATCATTATAAAAGAAATCCATACTTCTACTTGAAATCATTCTGCTTCTACCATGGGAACGTTTATTAAAATTGTATTCTTTAACCATTTTGGTAAAGAACCCCTGTAGTTTCCCCTTAACAGCAGAATCTCCCATAATTTTTATACTGGCATTTGCATATTCACTCTCTATATTTGCAAAATATTCTTTTGTTTTATATACAACGTTATTTAGGAATTCGTTCACCATATTCTGTGGAGAATTAATTCTCATGTCAACAGCGCTTCTTCCATAACCCAAATCTGTAAAAAATGAAAATGATAAATTAATTCTGTTATCATTATAAGACCACTTTTTAAGATATGTTGATAATATATTTAGTTCACATTTTTCCATAATATTTCCTTAGCAAATTCCATTTTTAAAAATCGTATTTCCATTACTAATTTATTATATCGAGTCTTTTCCCGATAATTGTAACAATAATATTTAAACTTAGTTGAACATTTACTAGTAAGAACAAATAATTACAGATTTTCAACCTTCTTATTTGATGTTGGATAACGTCTGATATATTCTTCTTAGAGATAATATGACCATTTTTCGCGGGCCTGGTTCAATTTAGATATTTAAAAATTTCATGTCAAGCTAAATTAAATACAACCTAGTTATAGTATAAGTAGAATTAAATAGAAAGTTTCAAATATTATTAAAATTTATATTCCAATTCTATGTTATAAATGGAACTTTGGGTTTTACCCTGATCATTATCAATATCTTTGTCATTGTCATATACTGCTAAAACGTTTATACCGAAATTATTAGTCAAGGGAAAATTACCCAAGGCTATTAAAGAAAGTACATTTCTGCTGGAATATAAGTTTATTAAATCATTTGTTGGAGATTCAGGATATCTTCTCCATTGATAACTCATTGAAAAAGAAAAATTCAGACCATCTTTTGAAAAATAATTTAATGAAGAAAAAAGACCATTAGAGTTATAATTCTGTTCAGTACTTTCGATGGCGTCTTCTTCAATTTTTGTATGGGATTTTATTTCCCATTCATATCCAATGCCAACCTGTATTAAAGAATTTATATCGACTTCCACCGACGGTCGAAAATAATTCCATACATAATCGGGTTCAAATGTACTTTGGAAATTATATATTTTTTTTACTAAATGATTTGCAAATTGAAGAGATAATGACTTATAAATTTTAAAATCCAGATCAATGATTAAAGCCAGTTGATTATAGACATTTGATATTGTGCTATCACCGTAAAATAATTCATAATTTCTAATTTCGTAGTCAATCGAAGCCGAATGTCTGAAATCCCAATCATTCATATTTCTATATCCGATTTTTAGTGTATTTTGCTTATAGTCATTATTATTGTTACCTAAAAATTCATTTATTTCATTTTTATATTGTGAGTATAAATCAAAATTGAAATTTTGATATTCTATATTGGATTCAAAATAGTTTCTGTAATAATCTGTATAATTAAAATCTGATTTATCGAAAGTTTTGTAATTGTAATTATTTCGGAAAGATATCTTTGTTTTTTCAAATAAATATTCACTAAATGTGAATTGAAAATTGTTTTCCCAATACGATGAATAGATTGAATTAGTGCTCTTATTTAAATAACCACCATATCTTATATTCAAATTTTTGTGTCTAAAATTTATTTGATAATCATCTCTTAAGTTTTCATTATCATAACGAATAGAATTATATAGGTTTAAATTGTTCTCTTTTGAATTATGCATTATGTAATCAATTGATAATCCGGCATATGGTTTATTTAGTTCTTCCAATATCGTACTATCACTTGTTTCGTAACCATATTCAAACTCATGTTTATCAAAATCGATTCCGGTTATAATTGACATAGAAAAATCTTTGGTTGAATAATCATTTTTACTTCTATCCCATTGCCCTATTTCACCATTTTCAACATTTGCCGATTCTTTTTTCAAATTAATACTTTGTAATAATTCCTCCAGGTATATTAATCCAATTTCATATTCACCTGTTAAACCAAGACTATCCGCTTCCGACAAAAGATTTAGCTGTGTAGATGTTAATAAAATATAAGAACCAAATAAATTGATCTGCGATCTTAATATTTCAAATTTACTGCTGTAAACAGAGTGTTCCGGATTGGATTGCGCGTGTGAGTTACTTAAATAAATAAAACTCAAAATATAATAAATAATAAAACAGAGATATATTTTATGATTTTTCAAAATTGAAAACAATTCCATATTTAAGTTTAATATGCGTTTTTTAAGTTCCAAATTAGATACTTCCAATAAAATTATCGGTTTTAATTGTCTCTGTGAAACTGCTTTAAATTTTTAAACAATAATAAGAAACCACACAGCAAAATAGCTGTGTGGTTTTTTGGAGGATATATATGGTGTTTAAAAATTACCCTTAACGAGATAAGGAGTACCCCACGTAACTGATCTGTAGGGATATGCAGAAGCATCATCATCACGAATTGTTCCATTATCTATCACATCAATAACAGCATGATGTATACCAAATCTTGGTCCAATAGTCCATGTTCCCTGGTAAACATTATTATTATTCGCATCCTGCCCAATCCATTGGAAACTACTTATTCCATGAAATCTATATTTACGATGACGCGCATGATGTAATCTGACTAACTCAGTAGATTGTGTACCGACAGGGAATACCACCGGATTTGATGTATTATTATCAACATGCACAGTCACTGTCACTTCCGTTCCCGGAGAGAATGTAAATACAGATTTTTTAGTTTGAAAAAAGCTTAGAGGATCAGTTATAGTTGTATCAACGGAATCTGCCTGAACAACAACTTTTACAATATTTATTTCGGAATTTACAATTGTGCTGTCAAGAGGAGCATACGATTCGCCTTCTACCATTGAAAAATCTACTAATTTCCATCCGCGTCTTACATCTGTGTTAGCACCTCTTTTAGCGAAATGTGCAATGCGCTGAAATTCATGACCTAGTCGTTTATTAACACGGTAGACTAAAGCTGGATCCTGTCCGCTTGTATCTGCTGCTAAAATTCTAAAAACACCGCGCATTTCTTTACGAAACATTACAGTAGCCGTAGTATCAGTATTAAAAATAATCCTAATATCTTTAATTATTGGTCGTGCAAGTCTTCCAAATCGTAAAGGAACTATCGGTTTTAATAATGATGATGGTTCAGGTGTGCCAATATCAAAAAAAGTAGTCTCAGATTCATCATTCAAGTTTGAATAAAAATAATCTTCTGATTCACTTGCCTCAATGTCAACAACCAATTTATCTAGTGCACGTTCATCCAAAGATCGCTCATCTGGCACAGCATCCTGATTTGTATTACATCCCCAAACTATGAACAATGATATGATTAGTGATAAAAATATTAACTTCTTCATGATTATTCTCCTTTGTTGTTATGATTAACATTTCGCGCATACCCTGGGCCCTTCAGGCATATGCTACTTTGTTTGTTTACTCCATTCATTTGATTGCATGTTTATTTGTTGTAATAAATAATTCAAATATTCATTTGCGATTTCATAATCCTGATTTTCAAAATGCATTTCTGCTTGATTATAGAGATTATCCAATTGCTGCAATTCATTTTGGAATTTTGTCTGCAATTTTGGATTATTTTTTAGCTTGGTTAATAATGATTGAGCTCGGTTCAACCTGCTTTTAATTTCATTCATTGCTCATGTAGTTGTTATCGTTCCAGTAAAGGTAAGTGAATATCGAATCGGGAACCTTTGTTGGGTTCGCTTTTTAATCGGATGGTTCCACCGTGTTGTTCCACAATCAATTTCACATAACTGAGTCCAAGCCCAAAACCCTTCACATTGTGAACATTTCCACTAGGGACCCGGTAAAATTTATCAAAGATCCGCTTCTGGTCCTCCTTGCTGATCCCAATTCCGTCGTCGGCCACAGAGACCACTAATCCTCCTTCTTCGTTGCGGGTCGATATGGTGATTTCTGGCGTACGGCCGGTATACTTCATGGCATTCTCAAGCAGGTTTGAGATGACGTTGGTCAGGTGC
>DAOWAQ010000229.1 GCA_030634505.1 Calditrichia bacterium | reverse complement strand
AATTTTAAGCGTGTCATTATTTGAGAAAATCCCCGTAAATACGCTGCTTTCCGAGTTTGATTTACAAATGTTTGAAAACCAAGCTCAGAAACGCTTATTTTCATTGGATTTTTAACGCAACGCTAGTGGTACGAATGCTGTATGCAAAAAGTCGGTTATGATGTTCATCGATTAGATCGAGATTCGGACGGGATCGCTTGTGAATGGTAGTAACATCTTATTGTTCAGCAAAGCAAGGCATCAATAAAAAACGGGGTTTAACATATTAAATGCAAAACCCCGATTAGGTCTTTAAAAACAATTTTGATTAATGATAGTGAATTACGCTAGGCCGTGTTTCCTGGCTGTCTCGACGAAAAGCTTAAGCCCGGGCATTGTATCAATGTGATAGGATTGCACAAATTCTTCAGGCGGGGGGCATCCACAATGTCCGGCAACCCGTACAAATTTAGCACCGACTTCGTCGTCGTACATCTCTTTTGCCGCTTCAAGAGACACCATGCATTCTACCATCCAGTAAGTCCAGGCCCGTACAAAGTTAAAGGTTCCCAATTTGCCGGTTAAAGTAAAAGGCACTTCACTTCGCGTTCGTTCGCCTTTTACAATCTCAATCCCTGCATCTTTGAGCTCTTTTTCAATCAGAACATCAGAGTATGCTGCACCGGCCAGATTTTTAAAATGGCCGTTCTTACCCAGAAATTCCGGATTCTCTGCAACAGATTTCAAGTGACAATCACTGTGGAAGTATTTCCAGACGTTGAAATATCCTTCATCGCCAGCTTGAATGACATATTCGTCAGTGACGCCTTCACGTTTCGAAAGCCAGCCACGTTCATTCACAACAATCTTCCTTTCCCAGTCCTTCTCTGTATTAGGGTATTTAAGTGAAAGGTCGATGTTTCTGTCGTTGCGGACGAGAATGTCAGACTGCATAAAGTAGGTGGCATCAGTCTTGGCAGTATAAATTGCCTTAACTTCGCCCAAGGTTTTTCCGACAAATCCATCCAGAGGATAAACTTCTATGCTACGAATTGGCACCGTATCGTGACAATTACTGGCTTCCCAGGAACTTCCGCAGTAAGGACACACGATATTTTCATCAGGGATTTCGCTCCCCATTCCGAAGCTGATCATCGTGTCTTCACCACGCACCGAATGTTCTTTGATATACGCCCAAAATTTTTCCCTGGTCATGACATCAGGAATCTCTGGAATTTCATCCTTGGGTACATACCCCATAGCTTTACTGCAGTTTCCGCAAGTGTCAAGCGAAAAGCGACCGAAAATAAAAAATTCGTTCATACGTTCATCTCGTTGGTATCCAGCGGTACGTCTTGCTGCAATGAGGTGGTTAAGACCAACCAAGGAAGTAATGGATTTTGCAATCCCTTCCTTGGTGTCATACCAGGGACAACCATCTTCGTTATGCTCTACAGGCTTTCTGTTAATGGAAAATTTAATCATCGATAATCCCTCCTTTACTGGGTAGTTGATTTCTCGGTTTATTCTCAAAAATTGTTTTTAAACCATAACTATTTTTAGTCAAAAGAACGTAATTATGATTATAATAATAATGGTAGCGTAGACAAAATGGTTGTTTTATCTACATAGTGGGGAATTCAATTTTGACTAAATTCCACCCAATCTCGGATATCTGATATATCCGCACCTGCGCATTCCAAAGGAGTTTTTCCATTTAAAGATTTGAATTGTTTTTTACAATCTGTAAATTTGGAAAATCTTCTTTTAACAATCCAGACATTGAGATAATTCTCTGCTGGGTTAATTGTTTCAAATCCTTTAATGGAATTGAGTCTTAGTTCCAGCTGTGAATTATATCCCTCAATCAGATTGTTAGTTCTGGGAATGTTCAAATGCGGGTATTTCAAATAGCTAAGCAAATATTTTTTATGCTCTTTAAAATCACTGGCTAATTTTTTGATTGTGCCAACCTGACTTTTATCAAACTGTTCACGCATTCGAAATCTTCTCGGCCAAAAATACTTAGTGAGCGATTTGAATCTGTATTCGGCAATTTTATATTCGCTGGCGTAGATTATTGATTCAACAATATTTTGAAAATCAATGAGCAGTTCATATTTAAATTCCAGTTCAGCAATTTCATTTATTAGCTGGGCTGCTAATTTGATTGATCGAAATCTTGTAGTGGGAATGTAGGTGCTGTCTTCACCGTCAAATAGTCTTTCAATCTGTTTTTCTTTCGAGCGTATTTTTATTTTAATCATCCCAATTCCCAATATTCTGCTAACTTTCTTTAAATAATGGCGGGTGCAAAGCTGAATTATGCAGTTTGGAAAATGTCTTCCGACCGCTCTGATTAATTCCTGCTTGTCGTCGACAGTAACAGATTTCAACGGATAATTAATTGATTTTAATTTGCGAAAATAACTATCAAATGCCAATGCGTTTTCACTATCATCAAATTCAAAATGCAATATGTCATGACTCAAATAATCAGCGCCCCAAATCAAAACTTTTCCTCTTATTACTTTTTGTCTTTTTTTAGACCGCGGAACCTTGCCTTTACTTTTTGTGTTAGATAGCAAATGTGTTTCAATCTCTTCTTTGACTGGAACATATTTGCCATCCAGCACCAGATTGCCGGAGTAATTTAATTGCTTGATAAAATATTCTGTTATTTTAAAATTATTTTTGAATTTAGCTGTTTGGCTATTTACAATTTTACACAATGTTTTTTTTGCAATATGATATCTGTCTGCTAATTTGCGATATGACAATCCGTCTAAATGGTCTAGTAAAATTTTGGCATTACTTGGTGATTTAAAATTTGGTTTACTTTTTGTAAAAAGTGAATTGCAATTTAAACATTTATATCTTTGAATGTTATTTCTCTTGCCCCACCGAATTGCTTGATACTTATTGCAATTAATGCATTTACATAAAATCTTTTTTTAGGCATATAATTTGGCATTTAAGTTGTGGGTTCCCCACTTTTCAACTTAAATGGATGAGTTAGATGAATTATATATCTAAAATAACATTAAATTTTAGTGGTGGCAACAAATGTAAAACAACCATTTCGTCTACGCTACCAAAGAACTTTACTACACTATATATTATTTAATCTAAATGTCAAATTTTTTGTGCAAAAATTGTGTAAAATAAGGAATAAAATATATTTTTTAATAAATGCAAAAAAATATTTATACATCCTAGCGGCGGGAATAGAGCAAGAACGCGCCGCGGCGCGTTCCTACGTTCTGATGGCGCAATTGATATATATAATATCAATAAAAAAATTTGGTAAAAAAACCGGAAAAATCCCGCCCTTGCATTTTTCATCCAAAAATCCTATAATATAACTACAAGTTATGCCCAAAGGGCACTAACAGTAGTCGGGGATATTTAAATTCCTTGACTATAAATTAAAAAAATAAATTTAATTGCATGAGAAAAATATTTAAAAAATTTTCCGGTTTAAGAAATATAAAAAACAGCAATCCTGTTGAAGAAATTGAAGATGATGAACAGGAATTTGAAGAAGAATATGAAGAAATCGGTAATGGAGACCATGGAGAGGAAACGAAAAAAGAAAAAAAAGAATGGCTGGACGAAGATTACGAAGAGGGACAGCTTTCAATTGATGTCTATCAAACACCCGCGGAAATTGTGGTTAAATCCACTATTGCCGGAGTAAAACCGGAAGATATTGATATTTCAATTAATAACGACATGCTGACAATTCGCGGAAAAAGAGAAATGCAGGAAACAATTCATAACAACCATTATTTATATCGCGAATGCTATTGGGGTTCTTTTTCGCGCTCAGTTATCTTGCCGGTTGAAGTTGAAGCCAACAAAATTGAAGCTACTTTGGAAAACGGCATATTAACCGTTACTCTTCCCAAAGCAAAAAACGCCAAGCAAATATCAATTAAAGTTAAGGAAAAATAAAATGAATATTAAGGCAACTATTGATCGTTTTGAAAACGAAAAAGCGATACTAATTACAAAAGATAAAGATGAAATAATTTGGCCGAAAAACAAGCTTCCGGAAGAAACAACTGAGGGTATGGTTTTAAATATTAACATTTCCAATGACAAAAAAAATACGGAAAAAAATAAGGAACTGGCTAAAGAAATTTTAAATGAAATTT
>DAOWAQ010000355.1 GCA_030634505.1 Calditrichia bacterium | reverse complement strand
GTGCTTTTAACTCGGCTGATGTTCTTTATTCAAGCCTCAAATAATCAAAATAAATCGTTTTTCTTTCATTCAAACTTATCGCAAACAATGCGAAATTCTTCATATTTGTAATATCCATTTTTCTGTTTTCAGGTGCATTTATAACATCCTTTAGATCAATAGATATTTCATTCCAGCCTTGTTTAACATAAAACGATCTGTTAAACCTGTCATTATAATGATTGTTATGTTTTTTATCATGCAACCTACATGTTAACTGCAAAGGTTCAGTTTCCGGATAATATACACTAAACTTTATTTTTGAATATTCTTGCCAATCGATAGGGAAATAACTAATAGAAATCCCAGAATATTTTAATGTTAACAATTCAGCTTTTAATGATTTGTCACCATGAATCACATATTCATTATTGATTGTTACATAGCACTGACCATACCATTTTTCCAGTTCAAATCGATTCTCAAAGTCTGAAATAATTGGAAAATCAATTCGGGCTTGAATTTCGTCTGTGAGTGATTTTATTAACGGCCAGGCCGCAGCGAGTAGCAGTAGTAAGACAAACACTTTCGCAATTTTAATTTTGTATGATTTAACAAGTTTAAAGTCTTTGAAAAATACAATAGATATTAAAGAGCCAACAATACTTCTCCAGACATCAATAAACTCATACGTACGGCCGATAAACAATTGGACCACTTCAATCAGCGAGCCGAGGATAAATGTGAATCCAATGATCAAAGTAAATTGAATAGATAATTTTTTACTGTTTAACCACTTTGAATCTCTTAAGATAATTGCAGATAGCAAAGCAAATAATATAACATGACCAAAGTCCCACAAATTCTGAAAAGACCTTTGGTCAATTAACTGTGGTCCCCCTATAAAAAGGAATAATACAAGTAAGAAAAGTAAACTATACTGTATAAAACTTTTATATTTATTCATAAGTTTCCGGTTCAATTTTTTATTTGATTAACAATACTCAATTAAGTCAAGTAATGACAAGATGGTTTATATTAAGCGACCTGAAAATAATACTCACCCTTGACGAAGGTCATCCCTATGGGAAAATCCCTCTCTAAAAAAGAGAGGGACTTTCTAATTGCTCAAACTATAGACCTTCTCTTTTTAAGAGATAGAGATGGGAATGATTATAATATTCTGCCATATTTAAGCAAACATTCCTGAGTTTATTATTTAATATCAATTTTAATTATCTATTCAATTTAGCTGTTTATATCGTTCACATTTTTTAGTTTGAAATAATTATGGGTCTCCGACACTATTATTGGGGTCAAAGCCAACAAACCGAGAAGATTGGGAAATGCCATTAACCCGTTAAAAATATCCGCAATTGCCCAGACAACATCCAATTCAACAACTGCACCAACTCCAACAAATAATGTAAAAACATAGCGATAAGGTTTAATTGCTTTTTCACCCATTAAAAATTCAATTGATTTCTCACCGTAATATGACCAGCCTAAAATGGTTGAATATGCAAATAACGCTAATCCTATCGAAACAATATATTGACCGAACACACTTCCTGTACCTGAAGTAAATGCTGTACTGGTAAGTTCCGCGCCTGTTAAACCGCTATTCCATTGCCCTGTTACAATTAATACCAATCCGGTTAATGTACAAACCACAAGTGTATCAATAAAAGTCTGTGTCATTGAAACCAAAGCCTGTGAAACCGGATGCTTTGTTTGCGCAGCTGCTGCTGCAATCGGTGAACTACCCAATCCTGACTCATTTGAAAAAACGCCACGCGCTACACCTCTTTGAATTGTTAGCATAACAGTAGCCCCCATGAATCCACCCATCTCTGCAGCGGGAGTAAAAGCATATTTAAATATCATCATTATTGCATCAGGAATGGCCTCAATTTTTAATAAAAGAATATACAGGGCGCCACCCATATAAAATACAATCATAATCGGAACTAATAATCCGGTTACTTTTCCAATACTTTTTATGCCGCCAATAATTACTACAGCCGTTGCAGCCATCAAAACGATACCGGTGAACCAAAACGGAATATTAAAACTACTTTCCAGTGCGTCGGCCACTGAATTGGATTGTACCATATTTCCAATGCCAAATGCGGCTACCGATGCGAAAATAGCAAATAGCACTCCTAACCATTTCCATCCCAATCCCCTGCTGATGTAATACATAGGACCACCACTCATGTTACCGTTTTCATCTTTAATACGGTATTTTACTGCAAGAACTGCTTCAGCATATTTTGTAGCCATGCCGAACAAACCGGTCACCCACATCCAGAACAATGCACCCGGCCCACCGACAGCTATGGCAGTTGCCACACCAGCAATATTTCCTGTTCCCACAGTGGCAGATAAGGCAGTCATCAACGCTTGAAAATGTGTAATATCACCGGGCTCATCGGAATCCTCTTTACGCTTAATCAGCGCCAGGTACAAAGCCCCCCAGAGTTTGGTAAACTGCAATCCACGTAGTCTGAATGTCAGCCAAACTCCGGTACCTACCAGCATAATAATTAAAGGCAATCCCCAAACCATCCCGCTTATAATTTGTAATAATTCATCAAATCCACTAAGAAATTCCATAAGATAGAAAACCCCATTTTATATTTTGTCAAAAATAGATAACTAAAAAGTCAGGGATGAATATAAATATAATACGCCTAAAACACAAAGCAGAGTTGATTTTTATGGAAACATTATAATCGAAATAGTAAATGGCACATTTTGAAAATAACAAATAACAAAATACAAATATCAAATAAATAACAAAACTAAAATTTTCAACCTAACAACCCACCAAGTTTGGTCATTTGTTTTTGTTATTTGGAATTTATTTGTTGTTTAGTATTTGTATTTTGTGATTTTATGGGAAAATACTTCTAAACTTTAATTTTTTAAATGATTTAAAGGTGTCCCTGACTGATTTGATTTAAGCGACTCAAATTGGTAATTTTGCGCTCGTTTTTAAGCATATGCGAGGATGGCGGAATTTGGTAGACGCGCTAGATTTAGGATCTAGTGTCCCAACGGACGTGGGGGTTCAAGTCCCCCTCCTCGTACTCTTTTAAAACTGAATAACCAACACCGATTAACGAATTTGGAATTCAGAAAGAGTTCCTGATTCTATATTCGACATTCCTTATTCAACATTCATTTTTTCAATAATAATATTTATCATCCTTCCCTTTTAATGGATTCTCTATAATATATT
>DAOWAQ010000227.1 GCA_030634505.1 Calditrichia bacterium | reverse complement strand
TTAATATAAAATTGATATACGAAAACGAAATTAAAAATTTCATATTGTGTCATTCCCGCATGCTTTAAGCGGGAATCTATATTAAAAAAATGGATCCCCGATAAAAACATTCGGGGATGACGATCTTTAATTCTCTTTGAAAAGGATTTAAAGGTAAGGAAATAAATATGCCGCAAGATATATACGATGAAAAATATTATGAAAAATTTTATAAAGAATTAATTCCTCTCCTTAACGGGCCTGGTATTGTACATGCGGATATGGGGTATTTGGAATCACATTCCAGAAAATTTGCCAATAAAACAAATTATAATTCTCATGTATGGTCATCTAAAATTTCTAACAGACTGGCGCCAAAAACGGTATATCTTGGCGGTGAAAGAGTCCGTCTTACAAAAACGACAGATCTTCACAAAGAAATTATAAAGAATGCACCTCAGCAATTGGAGAAGGTCTTACATTTATTAAAAAACATTCCTTTTGTTCATATCCGGCGCCAAATGGGGCACAACGATAAATTTAATCCGATTTGTGATTTGTATGTCAGCACTGCAGATCCCAAAAATATTCGATTGGCGTATATGTGGGCAAGTACAATGTTTGATCCCAAAGGCAGACCGGGGCCACATTTTATTATGATTCATATTCCGGAAGAGCATGTATTACGACAGCAAATTCTTGCTTTACCGGATTATAATTTAAATATTGCCTTCGGTACGGATTATTTGGGTGAAGACAAAAAGGGGTTTTTACGACAGGCTATGTGGCGTGCTGACGAAGAAGGAATGCTAGGGCTTCACTCTGGGAGTAAAATCGTAACCGTTCGTGATGCTCAGGACAGTAAACTTAAACGGTACGGTGTATTTCTTTTTGGAATGACTGCTACCGGTAAATCTACATGGTCATGCCATCAGTTAGGGTTGGATCATACTCGAGGAGAAAAAACAGAAGTTGGGCAAGACGATATTACTTTTTTGTGTGATGATGGTTCGGCATTTGGTTCAGAAAATAATTTCTATGTTAAAACAGATGTTACTACGGATCAACAGGAAGCAATGTACAATGCATTAGTTGATAAAAGCGCTTTGATTGAAAATGTCATGCTTTCAGCCAATGGTGAAATTAATTTTCTGGATGAGACACTCTGTGGAAATGGCAGAGCTGTAATCTTTAGGGATAAATTAAAAGTTAAAAGAGATGGAAAATTAATAGGCATCAGTGCCTCGACAATTAATATTCCAACACTTGATGAAATGGACGGATTGATTTTTGCGTTTATCACACGTCGAAATACAATCATGCCATATGCCCAGGAATTAACGCCTGAGCAGGGAATTCTATCATACCTTTGGGGTGAATCAACACATAGTTATGCATCCAGTCCGGATAAAGCCGGCGAGTCAGTACGAATTGTAGGTACGGATCCGTTCATCGTTGGATCGCGCGGAAGAAAAGTAAATCGCTTCCATGATATTATTATGAGACTGATCGATAAATATCCGGGCAAAGTACGATTTCTGATGTATAACACGGGTGGAATGGGTGAGATAATTGAAACGTATGAAGAAGATGGTGTAACAAAGAAAAAACTGGTTCGCAAAACAGATCGGGTTCCATTAAATCTAATGGCTGCAATTCAACGCGGAGATTTAAGAGGTACCAATATTTATGAAAAAGGAATTTTAGGAACACGGTCGATTGTTTCTGTCGAAGGAAGACCAATACCCGAATATAATCCTTTAAAGTTTTACAGCCAGGAACAAATTGATTATTATGTTAAAGATTTAGTTGACGGGCGAAGAGCATATACAAATTTGATTGCATCAGAAGGATTAAAGCCGGAAATAGTACGTGCTGCCGAAAGATCATTCGAGATCGATCCAACGGCGAAAAAGAAAAGTTTTACTATCCCATTTGATAAAGGCAAAGAAAAAGAACCGGTAGTAATTATAAAAAATGAAGAATCGGTATCACGTCCACGGCGCCCGGGTGTGTGGCGGTGGCGTTAAAAGCAATTAAGTGGAAAAGCGAAGAGAGAAGAGCGAAAAGAGACAATGACCAATCACCAATAACCAAGAGCTAAGAATTAAGAACCAAAAGCCAAGAACCAAGAATTAAGAAAAAAGAAAAAAACCAGAATAAATAACCAGCGACAGAGGCAGTTGCAGAATAAACAAATAATTAGTAACCAGTAACAAGCAACCAGAGACGAGAGATACATGGAACAAACATTAGCAATCATAAAACCGGATGGTGTATCAGCAGGATACATCGGAGAAATTATAAAAAGAATCGAAAACGAAGGGTTCAAAATTATTGCCATGAAAATGGAACACCTCGATGATAGAAAAGCCGAAGGGTTCTATTATGTCCACAAACAAAAACCATTCTTTTCTTCGTTATTAGAATATATGACCTCTGGATCAATTGTAATTATGGTTCTTCAGGGTCAAAACATGGTTGAAAAATGGCGCAAATTAATGGGAACCACCAATCCGGATGATGCCGACAAGGGAACTATCCGTGGTGATATGGGTACCGATATTGAAAGAAATGTCGTGCATGGCTCCGATTCCAAAGATAATGCGGTTTATGAAATAAATTATTTTTTTAAAGGTAATGAAATCTTTTAATCCTTTAATTAAAATTCATCAAAACTTAAAGCGTTCAGGATGAAATTGAAAACCAACGATTGATTCCAACAATTATCTATCTTCATGGTGTTAACCGCAAATAAACTTGTTAGTACCTCTTTAATAAATTGACATACGATATTCCTATCGATATATTATCCGTAATACAAATATAAGGATTATAAATATGACTACAGTAACTGTTTCACCAAAATACCAGGTTGTCATTCCTAAAAAAGTTCGTGAAAAATTTAAGATTAAACCCGGACAAAAATTACAATTAATTGATTATTTAGATCGGATTGAATTTATACCTGTCAAAAATATTAAAGATATGCGTGGATTTTTAAAAGGAATAGACACTGACATTAAACGTGAGGCTGATAGAATATGAACCTTGTTGATTCATCCGGATGGCTGGAATATTTTGCGGATTCTGCAAATGCACCAAATTTTGCTCCTGCAATTGAAAATACAAGTGAATTGATAGTTTCAACAATTAATATTTATGAGGTTTTCAAAAAGGTATTACGGCAAAGAGATGAAAATTCCGCTTTACAAGCAATAGCTCTCATGCAACAAGCTCAGGTAATTGATATGAGTTCCCAAATTGCTTTGTCAGCTGCGGAATTGAGCGTTAAGCAAAAAATTCCGATGGCAGATAGCATCATCTATTCTACAGCTAAATTTTACGATGCTACAGTATGGACACAAGATGGCGATTTTAAGGATCTTCCAAATGTAAAATTTTTTACTAAAAAGTAATTTGGAACTACTAATCGTGATAACATTGGTAACGATTTTGAAAGAAATATCGTTCACGGCTCCAACTCCAATTACAATGCGGTATATGAAATAAATTATTTTTTTAAGGGCAGTGAAATCTTTTAATCTTCAATAGTGGACAATTTTTATCTTAGTTCAGAAATTTGATTTTCAATTTCTTTCATCTCATTAATAACTTCATCTTCAACAACATTAAATTTTGTGAATACTTCCATTTTAAATATAGTAGATATCATATTGCATTCTAAGTTGTGCTTAACTAAGTATTGGGAATTAATTGTCGCCATATCGCGTTCTTGATTTACGTTTTATATAGGTATTGGGAATTCATTGTCGTCATTTCAAATCTTGTCCCTTTTTCTTAAAATAAGAGGATCCGGGAAAACAGTAAAATTAAACTTTTAAATAAATACAATAATTAAACCAAACCAAAGGGGGAATGTTATGAAGCGTACATTAGTATTTGTTTATGGAACAATCTCATATTTAATAGGACTTAGTGCTCTTATGTACTGGTTCGGATTTATGGGAAATCTTTCATTTTTACCAAAAACAATAGACTCTGGCTTGCAGGGTCCATTGGCTGCGTCTCTACTAATAAACATTGCGTTGATTGTACTGTTTGGAATACAGCATGCAGTTATGGCGCGCAAAGGGTTTAAGAAGGCTATTACAAAAATTATTCCGGCCGCGGCAGAGCGCAGCACATTTGTTTTAATGACCGGTAATGTGTTGTCATTGATTTTATGGCACTGCCGCCCGATCCC
>DAOWAQ010000033.1 GCA_030634505.1 Calditrichia bacterium | reverse complement strand
CCATTATGACGGCCTAAATAACATGGATCATGAAAAGTAATATTTTGTGATTCGTTATTAAATTGTAATTTTTCTTCTTTTTGTAGATCTTCAATTAATTGCGAATGATGTAAAACTTCATAATTTCCACCAAACTGAGGATATTCATTTTTCAAGGTATGCAAACAATGTGGACATGTTGTGACTATTTTTTTTACGTTTACTGTATTTAGATTCTCTACATTACTTTCGGCAAGCATAGAAAAAAGATATTCATTTCCGGATCTGCGTGCACTATCTCCTGTGCAGGTCTCTTTGTTTCCCAGAACCGCAAAATTTACATTGGCTTTATTTAATATTTTTGTGAAAGCTCGAGCTACCTCGCTTCCCTTTTGGTCAAACGCTCCGGCACAGCCTACCCAATATAAAATATTAAAATCCGGATTTTGCTCAACAGTTTTTACCACAAGAGATTCATCCTCATTAACCCATTCCAACCGATCTTTGTTAATATTCCATGGATTACCATTTCTCTCCATACCATTGTAAGCATTCTGCAATTCTTTTGGAAATTTAGATTCCATTAGAACTTGATTACGCCTGATATTTAAAATATCATACATCGGTTCATTTCCTACCGGACAAATTTCAACACACGCGGCACAACTGGTACAGGCCCATAATGCTGATTCACTTATTCCCCATTCCATAATTGGTAATGGTGTGCCACCATCGCTAATGATCAATTTGGCATTATTATTTATATAGTATCTTTTGTTAATTTCCAAAGCCGAAGGGCTCAATTCCTTCCCTGTGGTGTAAGCTGGACAAACATCCTGGCAACGATTACACATTATACAAGCGTAGGCGTCAACAATCCCTGTTTTATCCAAATGCTGAATATGTGCTACACCAAATTGTTCCACATCTTCTGCTTCAAAATCAATTCTCTCCAATGTTCCGGGCGCATTTCTATCCGGACGAGTTAAATAATTAAACGGTCCAATCATCAAATGAATGTGTTTACTTTTTGGAAAATATGGTATAAATGCAAGAATTAATCCTAACGCAATCCACCAGCATACATGATGGTAAAGAAGAGTTGAATCAGGGGAAACTTCCGCCCACATTACAGCGAAACTCGAAGCCAGAGGCTGCCACGAATCAGGATTATTTACTAACAAAAAACTTTCTGCAATAAACCTGAAACCAACATGACTAATAATAAATAATCCTACAATCAAAGAATCCCTTTTCATTCCGGATTTTGCAGAATCCATTAGCATTACATTTGAATTGATTTTTAATTTCGGACTGGAAAAAACAAATCTTCGGAGTAAAAATATAGCAACTCCTATAACTGCGAGCACACTAAAAATATCAACAAAAATTCTATAAATGTTTCCTATAGTTCCTGTACCAAGAAAATGAAAATTCGGAAGATAACCGTATAAAACATCTCCAACATTAACCAGGAAATACAATATGAATGCCCATGCGACAAAAGTATGTATTATACTTAAAATCAAGCGGTCTTTTAATACTGTGTTTTGCAGAAGAACTATTTTAATCGCTTTAAATATTCTTTGTAATAAATTATCAAAATGTAATTTACCCTGACCCTTATTAATTATTCGTACCATTTGGGAAAATGAATTCCAGGTTAAATAAGCTGAAATAAGAACAATAACTATGAAAGCAATTTTTTCATACAAAGTAAGCATAGCTCGCTCCAATATTTAAATAAAATTTGAAAAATCTTTTGTGGAATGTTATCAATAAACCAAATACAAATATAAAAGTCAACTATTTTAAAATCAATTGAAATAAGAGAATGTTATAGTAATATTGAAACTAAATTATTTTGATATTTTACAGATTAAAATGCAGGAAAATATATCGGAGTGTTAAACAGCTTTTAATTTAAGCGTTGGAATATTGGTTCATTACCAATTTTTGTTTGACTGGGCTTAGATAATCTACGAACAAAACACCTTCCAAATGATCCACTTCATGTTGAAGAACCCGCGCCATCCACCCACTAAATTTTTCGGTTTTTTCTTCACCATCAATGGTTTGATATTTTATTAGAATTTCTTCCGGTCGTTCAACTTCTTCCCTGATTCCCGGAATCGATAAGCAACCTTCTTCTAATATAGATTCACCCCAGGTTTCCAAAATAACCGGATTAACAAACGCCATTTCTGAATATCCTTTTTCCACAGGGGAAATATCTGTCACTAACATACGAATTGTTAGTCCTTCCTGTGGAGCAGCCAACCCTATACCCTCGGAATTGTGCATTAAATCAATCATCTCTTTTGATAAATTTTTTAATTTCTCATCAAACGTTTGAATTTCTGTCGCTTTTTGTCTGAGGACATTGTCACCCATTACTCTTATTTTCAATTTTACCTCTTTATCAATAAGAAATATATTTTGTATTACACAATTTAATATTATTTATGATTGCAATTCAAACCTGGAATTACTTTAAATAAAAAAAGGAAGTCAGTATTGACCTCCTTTGGTTTTTCCCCGACCTAATAATCTTATGCCTGAAAAGAACTTCCACATCCGCAAGTTTTTGTAGCATTTGGATTTTCAAATGTAAATCCTGCCCCATTTAATGAATCTACGAAATCTAATTGTGTTCCACTTAAATAAACAAAACTTTTTGAATCTACGATTATTTGTATGCCTTTATCTTCGAAAACCTGGTCAATTTCACTATTAGGTTTATCAAAATTCAAAGTATATGAAAAACCTGAACAACCTCCACCTTTGATGCCAATTCTGAGTCCTAGCCCTTCTTTATCTTCCCCATGTAATATTTCTTTAACTTTTTCAGCTGCTTTATCTGTTAACACTATCATTTGTTTCCTCCGTTTTATTTTAGTAACCTAAAATTATCTCTATTTATTTCCACAAATTTTAAATTATTTTTTCTACTAATATTTTACTTTTTGGTCACCCCTTAAAAATACACTTATAAATTTTAAAGACTCAATGTTTTCAAATATTATTGTTATCGTACCAAGAATAGGCACAGCCAATAGCATTCCGGCAATTCCCCATATCCATCCCCAAAATATTAATGATAAAATCACCATTAGTGGACTTAAATTCAGTGAACGTCCCATTAATCTTGGTTCAAATATATTTCCAATTGCAAATTGAATCCCGAGAATTAATATTCCCAACCAAAGTACATTCCACATAGAATCAAACTGAATCAATGCAATTGTAATGGGCAAAACTGATGCTACAAAGGAACCAAAATTTGGAACAAAGTTGAAAACAAATATCAAAAATGCCCAAATGATCGCAAAGTCCAATCCGAAAATTTTAAAAACTATTAAGCTTAAAACTGCTGTAATTAAACTTACCAAGGATTTTGTATTCAAATATATTTGTGTTTGTGAAGTAATGTTGTCGAACACTTTAATAATAGTTTTTGATTTTTCTTTTGTAAACGCTCTTTCAATTTTAGAATATAGATTTGTTTTACCAACCAATAAATACACAACAAAAATGATCACAAGTATAATATTCCATAAAAAAGAAAAGAATGAACCAATACCGGATAGCATAGATTTAGTTATTGAGAAATCCTGAAATGTGCTAAACCATTCTACATTATCCAAATTCATAATTATTGAACTGCCCAATAATTGTTCGAGATTAATTGTAACTGAGTTGATAATTCCTTTTAGTCGTACTTCATAAAATGGAAAATTTGAAGAAAATGATTTTGCACTTGCATATATTACCATTCCAATTAAATACAAGAATAGAAAAGCTATAAATATGGTGACTATTACAGAAAATGTTCTCGGAATCTTTAATTTAATTAAAAGATTTACAAGGGGATCCAATATAAAAGACAGGAAAACAGCAAATATAAAAGGTAAGATCACCGACTCTGCAATATCAAGTACAAAAACTATTATTAAAGTTATAATTAATCCTTGAAAAACTGACGTCAACTTACTCGGCTTTGTCATAATTCTGACCTTTATTTTAATAATAAATCTAAACTTTGATTATTTTAATTTATCAAAATTAGTAATTTTTATATCAAAGAATCGAATTAATTAATAATTTTTATTTATGGTTGATTTTCTATTTAATTGAGGCTGGAATAAATGTGATCTAAAATTTCTTCAGATGTTTCTCTTCCCTTGTCTTTGGAATAGTATTGCCTGATTTTTAAAATTACTCTTGATTTCTCAATCTCACCGTTATCTATTTGAGGTCGAAATTTTTCAAAAATTTCCTGTGCTGCTTCAGGTCTCGGACCCCATTTAAATTGGAAATCGTTCTTTTCATTCAAAAATATAAAAATAGGAATTGCACGGTCATATTTTGTTAGAAATTCATCAATTAAATCCGGATTTTTATCGCGCAATATTATTCTTAATTTCCAACCTGAATTTGCTTCACTTATTTTTTTTATAATGGGCAATAAAACAAAGGAATCGCCACACCAAGGTTCAGAGATTACTAATATATTAATCAACGGTAGAATTTTTATTTTTTGTGCATCATCATTTTGTATAATAAAATTGTTATAATGAAGTTTATGCAGTGATAAATTTTCACCAAGCAATTGGACATAATCTTCGTACACTAATGCATTGTGGAAATAAGAACTTAAATTCATTTTTCGTAGATACCTTCTTTGGTTTTTATAGTTTTGATCAATTAGAATTTTACTAAATTTCAAAACGATATATAATTATTTCTGTAAAAGAGATTATATTAAGCAGTTATATTCAATTTATTTTTGTTTTTAGATTTATAAAAATAAAATGAAGCTTTAAAAATAGATAACATATTCACAATACTGGCTGCACTTCCATTTGCATTATGCGGTTTATCACCATCAAGATATTCTGGTAAATAGCCTAAACAATTCTGATTAAATAGTTGTTCAAAATTCTCAATTAATTTTGCTAACTCAACTGACTCGGCATTTATATCTCCATAATTTACACATGCAATAATAAAATCACTGACACTTGACGGCCATACTGCTCCTTCAAATTTACTTGAATCTTGAGAACCGGAATTTGTTACACTTTCTCCAACATAATTAACATCCTTATTTGACAAGCTTCTTAATCCATAACTGGTCAACAATTCATTTTTAATTGAATATAAAAGTTGCTTGCCTTTTTCTTTTTCAAGAATTTGAAATGGCAATGATAGTGCATAAATCTGATTTATTCTAAATGTAGCATCATTTATTTTATCTCGCACAAGATCGTATAATCTGTGATTTCTTTCATCCCAGAATTTCTCAATAAAATTGGTTGATGTATTCTCAATTAATTTGTTAAACTTTTTTTCCATGCGCGATTTGTTTAATTCTTTACTAAAAAATCGCATTATATAAAGTGCATTTAGCCAGAATATATTAACCTCTAATAACTTTCCATATCTTATTACATGACCACTCTCATTCAAGATGGGGATAAAACTGGTATTTGTGTTTTTATCTCCGGTAAAAATCAGACCATCTTTATCCATATAAGTATTAAAATCAGTACCTTTACGAAAACTTTCAATGATTGCTACAAAAGGATCAAAAATATTTTTTTCAAGAAATTCGGAATTTTTATAAAATCTGTAGGCGAGGTAGCCAAGGTTAATTAATTGTAAACTGGTATCTACGCAACAATTCTGCGCTTTCCCAGTTGATTTTTTGTCCTCGGGTAATAAACCATTTTTTAATTTTATCAAACAATTTTCAATAAATTTATTTATTTTATTTTCTTTCTTTTGAACAATTAATGAGTCGTTCATAGCTAAAATAGAATTGCGAATATTACATTGTGCTGTATGATAATCTGGTAAACAAGAAAAATTTACCTGATCTTTAAATAAAGGAATTGTCTCCAGCTTTTTTGAAACATTCTGAATAAATACAGGTAATTTTTTTAATTTTTTGTCAATATTTTTCCTATATTCTTTTTCTTTTCTTAATAAATACTCATAATCAGTACCATACCACTGATCTAAAGAAACGTATATTTCAAAAGAATCATATGGATGCAATGTATAAGTAAAAAATCCAGGATTTAAAAGATCTTCTTTATTTTTAGATGCAGGGACAGCATTAGTAAATTCATTTTTGTAGTAAAAATTATGATACCATAATGCTGCCGGTGTGTATTCCCCTTTTTGATATGATAAATTAATTTCAGGTAAATCAGATTTGGGAGCAATTTTCACTACATTTTCATCCATGTAACTGTCAGGATTAATACCCTGAATATCTTTAACTAAATCATCAGAATATCTTGCAGCAATGATAGGTTTTATAATTAGTTTTACCGGATGACCATTATTTTTCAATTCGTATCTGACAATTAGAAGATTCCTGTCATGCAATAATATAATAGATTTATCGATTTTACGGTCTGATATTTCATAGTGAAAAGTAGGAAAAGGATTGAGAGAAAATCCCTTTAGATATTTGTATCCGTTAGGATAAATAGAATTTTCATATTGATTTGAAGACAATTCAAAGGAAAAGTCTTTTACGAATACAGTTTCCTCGAATTTGGCTAATAAATTTATTTTTTTTAATGGATTTGATGTAGGCACAACAAATAAGCCATGTTCTTTTCTACTATTTAAACCAAATATAGTCGAAGAAGAATATGCACCTAATTTGTTAGTTTCAAGCCATTCGATTTTTACGGCTTCATCAAAATTCTTAATATATTTTTCATCAAATTTAATATTCATGACTTTATATTAGTACCAAATATCCAGATTATAATTTTTGCATTTTATACAAAGAAATCTTTTTACCTAAATTTACTAATTTAAATTATTCATATCATTGAAATATCGAATAATTAAATAACTCATCATATTAACGGCAAATGGAATTGATTCCTCATCAATATCAAATTTACTATTATGCAAAGCCGCGATTAATTTATTATTGCCTACACCAACTCTCATAAATACTCCGGGTATTTTGGTCTGGTAATGGCCAAAATCTTCTCCGCCCATAGATCTCTCAATATTGACAAATTGTTTTTTTTCTATTATTTCATCTATATATTTTTTAATTTGTTCTGTTTTTTTAATATCATTATTAACAGGCGGGGCTCCCATTATATACTCCAGTTTTGAAGATGTACCCCATTTGTTCGAAATGGTTTTTAAACTATTGTTCATAAATTCCAATAACTCGTCTCTATTTTTTGCGCTTGTAATACGAAGAGTTCCTTCCGCAACAAACGATTCCGGTATTACATTATAATTCTCTCCGGATTGTATTTTACCTACTGTAAAAACAAAGGGATTATTCGCATCCAATTTTCGATAAAGCGCAGAATATAACTCATTTATTACAGTTACACCAACGAATATGGGGTCAATGGAATTTTGTGGACGTGACGAATGTCCCCCTTTACCCTTAATTTTTATTTTCCATTGAATACTTTGTGCAGTGTTCCATCCTGGTATTAAACCGATGGTTTCTTTTTTTAATTTCGGATCGGCATGGAATCCGAAAATACATTCAATATTATCCAGCATATTTTGATTTACAAAATCCAGTGCACCACCGGGGATTGGTTCTTCAGCATGCTGAAAAATAAATCTTATATTTCCCTTAAAACTATCCTTTAGTAGGTAGAGTACTTTTGCTGCGCCAATTACAACGGTTGAATGAAAATCATGACCGCAAGCGTGACAGCAATCTTCATTAACAGATTTGTAAGGAACATTTTTTTCATCTTTTATAGGAAGAGCATCCATATCTGCTCTTAGTGCCACCCAGGGATATGATTTTGATTGCACTAAATCTGCAGTAAAACCCGTTTTTCCTACCATTGTAATTTTTAATTTTCCAATTTCCGCAATCTTATTTCTTATGAATTCTGAAGTCTGGTATTCCTGTCTACCCAATTCGGGGTGCTTATGTAAATATCGGCGAATTGCCCTTAATTCTTTAACCTGAATATTTGACAATTTTTTTATATTATTGATTAATTTTTCCATGGGAAATTGGGTGTGAAAATGACGACTAACTTGCGTAAATATAATAATTTATATTATTAATCCAAAATAAATTATGCCCGGGGATGGAATTGCTGATAAACCTGTTTTAAATAAGTTCGATCAAGATGAGTATAAATTTGTGTTGTCGAAATATCAGCATGTCCAAGCATCTCCTGAACAGCTCTTAAATCTGCCCCACCTTCCAGTAAATGAGTCGCAAACGAATGACGAAATGTATGCGGAGTAATTTCTTTTCTAATTCCGGCTAAATTGACCAATCCTTTTAAAATTTTCCAAAAACCCATTCTACTCATCACAGTGCCGCGAACATTTAAAAATGTAATACCATCTGATCTATTAAATCTATCCAGATATGGTCTGGCGGTGTCTAAATATTTGGATATCCAATTTAATGCTACTTCAGAAGTTGGCACTAGTCGTTCCTTGGATCCTTTGCCAAAAACTCTGATGATTGATTCGTTAAAATAAGTTTCTCTTAATGGCAGTTGTAATAATTCTGTTATACGCAAACCACTGGCGTATATCAATTCGATCATCGCGCGATCCCGCAATCCAAGTGACGTTTTAATATTGATTTGTTTGATTATGGACTGAATTTCATCAAAACTTAGCACTGAAGGTAAATGTCGTCTTAATTTAGGACCTTTTATATTTTCAGTCGGATCATTGTTTAAAATATTTTCTCCAACTAAAAATTTATGAAATGATTTTATAGAAGATAAATTACGTGAAACTGAAGATGCTGCTAATCCTAAATGTGACAGAGATTGAATGAGTCGGCTAACATCATTTTCTTTTATTTCTTCGGGAATTTTTATTTTTCTACCACCTAAAAAGGAAATATACCGGGAAAGATCTTTACTGTAGGCGTCGATGGAATTTTCAGATAGATTTCTTTCGAATTTAAGGTAGGCTATAAATTGATCTAAATAAGTTTTCATTTAACATTACAACTATTTCTCATCCAAAAGATGTTCGGCTAAAGACAATGCAATTCCCGATAACATTACTTCTGGTCCTAACTTAGTAAAATCCTCTGTAAGCAAATTATTATCCACATTGCTGTAGATAGAAAATGCAGCGTCTTTTTCAATAATAATCCCTGATAAGTGACCACTATGTTCTCCAACAAATGTTACTTCTCCCAACATTTCGCTTGCTACAAATCCTGAACAGAAATGAAGTTGAGCATGAGCACTTGACGTAAAAACACTTATTAAATTTCCTTCGTTTTTACCTATGGCAATATCAGGATAAATTTCTAAAGTTAGTTTTCTTTGACTTTCTTCATTATATAAGACAGATCTGTATTGATTACCTCTTTTAGTAAAAGTACAATCAAGAACTTTTTCAATTTCTTTTATTTGTTGGTCACCAATTTTGAATTTCATTAAATCATCTCCGTTGATTTTGTCTATCTTACGAAAAAACACTCATAATGTTATCAATTTTTATAACGCCTTTATAATAATATGGCTCACCAAATTTTGCATTAATTTCGTATCCATAAAATTTAGCACGATTTACAATTGAATCAAAGAATTCAGGTTTATTTATGTATGTTTCATTATTTTTTTCGTCGGATTGTCCAAACTGGGATTCATAAGATTTTATTGCTTTTATTTTTGTATCCATTTCTTTTGAAATATCAACGATAAGTGAAGGCGTAAATATTGAGTGCATCATATAATATAAAATTGTATTAGGGCGATGTGGTTCCTGATTGGTATAAATTTTACTCAAACCGGAATAATAACATGCTTCGGTAATGATTTTTGAAGCTGCTACGTGATCGGGATGCCTGTCCTCCCAATACGGTAGTAAAACTATATTCGGCTGATATTCTCGCAATTGTTTGATAATTTCAATTCGATTTTGATGATTATTTTCAATATTTCCATCCTGAAATTCAAGATTTTGCCGGATAGTTACCTGTAAAATCTCAGAGGCTTTTTTTGTCTCAGATTCACGGATTTCACGCGTTCCATTGGAACTGAGTTCACCTCTTGTCAAATCGATAATTCCAGTAGTATATCGCTGTTTAGTCAATTTTGCCAACAACCCTGAACAAAAAAGCTCAATATCATCCGGATGAGCTCCAAATGCTAAACAATCTATTTTTTTCAAGGAAATGCCTGTGATTATTTATGAACCTAAATGGAAATGTTAAAATTTAACTAATTGTAATTTGAAATGAAAATATAAACGGTGGTATTGTCAGTGTTCAATTGCCATCTGTCAATGGAAATTGATCTCTTAATCTTGCATTATTTTTCTTTATTGATCCAATCCGTATGACTTTAATTTTCTCCATAGAGTCGTTCTGCCAATTTTCAACTCCTTTGCAACCAGAGTTTTATTCCACCTGTATCTGTCAAGCAGTTCAATTATTTGACTTTTTTCATCTTCGCCATTTTCAAATCCAAATAATTCTTTGCATGGTTTAATCATTTTTATTGTAGGCGGTAATTTTGAACGATGAATTACATCATCATTTGAGCGTGCAAAACCATATTCGATTGCATTTTCAAGTTCACGAATATTACCCGGCCATGAATATGCAAGTAAAGCATCCATCGCATCATCATCAATATCTACAATTTTTTTGGGAGAAGTAAGATTTAATTTATTTATAAAATGTCTAATCAAAGATGAAATATCATCTTTGCGTTCATTCAATGGAGGAACATGAACAGGAATCACGTTAAGCCTGTAATATAAGTCATCACGGAATTTTCCCTGACTAATGGCTTCAGTCAAATTTATATTTGTAGCAGCGATTATCCTCACGTCAACTTTTCGGGTTATTGACTCACCCACCCTTTCAAATGTTCCTTCCTGAATT
>DAOWAQ010000087.1 GCA_030634505.1 Calditrichia bacterium | reverse complement strand
GACGCCAATTTTATTAATGTCGGAGAACGCTGTAATATTACCGGTTCTGCAAAATTCAAAAAATTGATAACAGAGGAAAAATTTGAAGAAGCGTTGGAAGTAGCGCGTGCGCAAGTAGAAAATGGCGCTCAGATTCTCGACATCAACATGGATGAAGGCATGATCGATTCTGAAAAAGTGATGCCGTATTTTCTGAATTTAATCGCGTCGGAACCTGACATTACCCGCCTTCCGATAATGATCGATTCATCGAAATGGTCAGTGATAGAAGCCGGATTGAAATGCTGTCAGGGCAAACCGATTGTTAACTCTATCAGCCTTAAAGAAGGTGAAGAAGAATTTAAAATGCATGCCAAACTTGCTTTGCGTTATGGCGCTGCTGTAATTGTTATGGCATTTGATGAAAAAGGCCAGGCAGAAACCGTCGAAAGAAAAGTTTCAATTTGTTCACGCGCTCATAAAATATTGACTGAAGAAATTGGATTTAATACAAAAGATATAATTTTTGATCCAAATATCTTCGCCGTCGCCACGGGTATCAAGGAACATGACAATTATGCAAATAATTTTATCGAAGCAACCCGTCAGTTAAAATCAATATTTCCTCAGTCATTAGTTAGTGGAGGCGTGAGTAATTTATCGTTTTCCTTTCGGGGAAATAATGTAATCCGTGAAACCATGCATTCAGTATTTCTTTATCATGCAATTCAGGCCAGAATGGATATGGGCATTGTTAACGCCGGACAAATTACGGTTTATGAAGAGATTGAAAAAGAGCTGCTTCATATTGTGGAAGATGTTGTTCTTAACAGAAATGAAAATGCTACCGAAAAATTAATCGATTATGCAAAAACAGTATCAGGTAAAGAGCAGGATAAAAAAGAAGATCCGGAATGGCGAAAATCGAAGGTTGAAGAACGCATAAAATATGCTTTAATAAACGGGATTGTTGAATTCGTGGAACAGGATGTTGAAGAAGCACGCCGTCAGTTTGAACAACCACTGGATGTAATAGAAGGTCCCTTAATGAGTGGAATGAATGTGGTCGGCGATTTATTTGGCGCCGGTAAAATGTTTCTTCCACAGGTTGTGAAGAGCGCCCGGGTTATGAAGAAAGCAGTGAACTATTTATCTCCTTTTATTGAGCAGGAACAGTCTGCCGGGGAAATGACTAAAAACGGTAAAATAATTATGGCTACCGTTAAAGGTGATGTTCATGACATCGGTAAAAATATTGTCGGGGTTGTCCTAGGCTGTAACAATTATGACGTTGTTGATCTTGGTGTAATGGTACCTGCTCAGAAAATTCTAGAAACAGCTAAAACGGAAAATGCAGACATCATCGGTTTAAGTGGTTTAATCACCCCGTCTTTAGATGAAATGGTTCATGTTGCCGAAGAAATGAAACGTCAAAATTTTGAAATACCTTTATTAATTGGTGGCGCAACCACATCCAAAACTCACACTGCGGTAAAGATTGCCCCGCAATATAATAATTTCGTACAGCATGTAAATGATGCCTCCAGAGCAGTTGGCGTTGTAAGTAATTTATTGAATGAAAATTTAAAAAATGATTACAAATTACAAATCGTAAATGAAAATAAAAAATTAAGTGAAGAATATCTTAAAAGAAAAAATCAAACAAAATTGCTTTCAATTGACAAAGCGAGAGAGAAAAAATTAAATATTAATTTTTCTCAAAATGAAATTGCGAAACCGTCCTTTTTCGGTACTAAAAAATTCGATAATTATTCACTGGAAGAGATCGCTACCAAGATTGATTGGACGCCATTTTTTCATTCTTGGGAATTAAAAGGCAAATATCCGGAAATATTTAATAATAAGGATTGTGGAACTGAAGCAAAAAAACTTTTTGACGACGCACAAAAATTATTAGATACAATTATTCGCAATAAATCATTAACTGCCAAATCGTTGATTGCATTCTATCCAGCCAACAGCGTGGGTGATGATATTGAAATTTATGATACAGAAGATCGTGATCGTGCCCTGTGTATTTTTCATACATTACGTCAACAATTCGACAAAAAATCTAAAAATGAAAATCTTGCACTTGCAGATTTTATTGCACCTAAATCCAATGAAATAAATGATTATATTGGAATTTTCGTTGTTACAACCGGCATAGGATTAGAGAATATTGTTAAAACATTTGAAGACAATCATGATGATTATAATTCTATCATGGCAAAATCTTTAGCGGACAGACTCGCCGAGGCATTCGCAGAATTAATGCACGAAAAAACACGCAAGGAATTTTGGGGATATACAAAAAATGAAACATTGAATAATGAAGAATTAATCAAAGAAAAATATGTTGGAATTCGACCGGCTCCCGGTTACCCCGCCTGCCCCGATCACACTGAAAAACGAACATTATTTAACCTGCTACAATCAGAAAAAAATATCGGCGTTTCTTTAACTGAGAACTTTGCTATGTATCCGGCTGCATCAGTCTCCGGATTCTATTTTGCTCATTCTCAGGCAAAATATTTTGGTGTGGGTAAAATAGACAAAGATCAGGTTACTGATTATGCCCGTAGAAAAGGTATAAATGTGTCTGAAGTTGAAAAATGGTTAAAGCCCAATCTGGCATACTAACTCAAAACAAGAACCAAGAACCAAATTCCAAAAACCAAATAACTATCAAATCACAATTTCAAAGTTAAAATGATAGTTTGTAATTTAAATTTATTTCTAATTTCCCTCTTTTTTTTAATTATAAATAGTCATAATTTACCATTGTAAAGTTATAAACAATCAAGCAATAAATTTGTTATCGGAGAAAAGCGATGAAACGCATTTTAGTTTTAGGAGCAGGGCAAAGCGCACCTTACATGATTTCTTACCTGTTGGATAAAGCAGAGAAATATAATTGGTTTGTAACTGTTGGCGACAGAGATCCCGGATTAGCTAAAAAGGCAGTTAAGAGACACCCAAAGGGCAGCAGCATCGCTTTTGATATAAATGATTCCGAAATGCGTTGGAAGCAAGTTGAAAGCGCAGATGTAGTTATAAATTTTTTGCCGCCATCATTCCAGTACCTTTTGGCATTAAGCTGTATTGAAAAAGGCACTCATATGATTACTGCTTCTTACCAGGATGAACACATGTCTCATCTTAATCGGGAAGCTCACAGCAAAGGAATACTTATCTTAAATGAGATGGGTTTGGATCCCGGAATTGATCATATGTCTGCCATGTCATTAATAAAAACCGTAAAAGATCGCAGTGGTAAAATTGATGTTTTCAAATCCTACGGAAGCGGACTTCCTGCTCCGGACAGTGCCAGTAATCCATTAGGATATGTAATAACATGGAATCCAAATAATGTTGTTATGGCTGGAGAAAAAGGCGCGCAATATTTATATAAAGGGAAGATAAAAGTATTACCCCACCATGAAGTTTTCCAACGTACCTGGTCTGTTGAACTTGATGGCGTTGGAAAAATGGAAGCCTATCCGAATCGTGATTCTCTTCAATATAAAGAATTGTTTGGTTTGGATGATGTGCATACAATGATTCGCGGAACATTACGTTATCCCGGTTGGAGTGAGATTTGGCTACAGATTGTCAGATTGGGATTAGCAAATGATACAATCCAATTGGCAAATTTAAAAAATATTACGTATCGCGAATTCGTCGAAATGTTTTTACCGCTTCATGTTTCATCATCCAATTTAGAACATCGTGCAGCAAATTTTTTAAACATTAGCCCAACCGGAAATATCATGCAAAAAATGGAATGGTTAGGGTTATTTTCAGAAGAAAAAGTCCAATGCAAACAAGGAAACACAGCTGCCGATGTGCTTGTTGATTTATTAAAGAGAAAATTAAAACTACCAAAAAATGGTAAAGATATGGTTGCTATTGTACACGAACTCGAGGCAATCTTCCCTAAAGAAAAGAATAAACACGAAAAAATCACATCAACCTTTGTTCATTACGGGGAGCCTAATGGATTTACTGCTATATCTCAAACTGTTGGATTACCGGCTGCTTTAGCCGCTGAACTTCTGCTCATAGAAAAACTTCCCATTACAGGTTGCCATATTCCAACACATCCGGCAATATATCCGGTTGTGCTTAAAGAATTGAAAAATTTAGGATATAAATTTAAAGAAAAAACTGAGGAAATTGCAGTGATCGATATATAAAGCAATAAAACCAAGAAAAGATTTGCTTATAGAAATTAAAATACCATGCCGCTATTATAAATTTGTCTCCCCATTGCGGAGATAATTATCTTTAAAAGGAATACCTAAAATATGCCCTTTTCATTCAACAGAATCTTTATTAATTTTAATTAAAAGATTTATTGCAGAATAGCTTTAATATCAAAATTTTATTTATAAGTATGGTGGTAAAAAAATGAATATTTTCTTGTAAATTTGAATAAAATTGCTTTAATTAAGAAAGAGTTGACAAGAAAATTATAATATCGATATTTACACTTAATCCCAAAAAGTTATAACCCTTGACAGACTTTTTAAAAATAATGACCAGTTGAAAACTAATACTATCCTGCAAATGAAAGATGCGGGGATAGATTTTACCGTGGTGTGAAAAAATTAAAAAATTATTCAATTTGGTTGGTTTTTATATTAAATTAAAATTAATTAGCAATTCACTTGCTAAAAGATTACTGAGAACAGTTACAAAAATAGAGACTATCAATTGAACTATTATTTTACCGATATTGAAATAGATCAATTAATCACTGAAAAGAAAATATTTCCCGGAACAACTAAAGATATCATGAATTATAAAGAAACGGATGGTCACAAAAATTCATCAATAGAGATTCATAAAAATGACGGCAGTCTATTTGTAATTAGGCTCAGACAAAATTTAAATAATGTAAATGATTTTTCTGTTATATTAGGATATCAAGGTAAGGGAAATAACACAATTTTTAAATTACGTAGATACAATGGCAAAAGTCATCAACACACAAATAGAATTGAAGGAAATAAATTTTATGATTTTCATATTCATAGCGCAACACAAAGGTATCAAGACCTGGGACTGAAAGAAGAAAGCTTTTCCGAAGAAACGGATAGATATGCAGATATAAAAGGAGCATTAAAATGCATGATTGAAGATTGTAATATTACTGTACAAAATGATCCACAAGTAAATTTATTTGAAGAATAACATCATGAACATTAATCAAACCCAAATAGAAAACGATCTAAGAGAAAGTGTTTCAAAACAAGTGGCTCTTCAAAGCGAAGGAGTAAACCGGTATCGAGTTTTTACTCCTTTCGAATTTGAAGATGGAGATCACTATGCTATTGTTTTGAAAAAGGAAAAAAACAATTGGCGATTTTCCGACGAAGCGCATACTCTTATGCATATGAGTTATGATATGGATATTTTAGCACTTAAAAGAGGAAACAGACAGAAAATTCTTACTAATATTCTTAGTAATTTTGAAATAGTAGAAAATGGCGGCGAATTATCTCTTAACGTAATTGAAGATAATTTTGGCGGTGCGTTATATAATTTTATACAAGCATTAACCAAAATTACAGATATTTCATATTTAAGCAAAGAACAAGTGCGGTCTACATTTTATGAAGATTTCAAATCCTTTTTACAAGAATCTGTACCAGCAGACAGGTTGACTTTTGATTTCTCAAACGATGAATTTGACAGAGATCACAAATACCCGGTCGATTGCAGAATAAATGGTATGCCAAAACCGGTATTTCTGTTTGCTATTCCAAATGACAATAAATGCCGGGATGTTATTATATCTTTACTTCAGTATGAAAGATGGGGCTTAAAATATCAGTCTGTGTCAATCTTCGAGGATCAAGAAACAATCAATCGCCGGGTATTAGCAAAATTTAGTGATGTAAGTGAGAAACAATTTTCTGCTCTTTATCCAAACCAAGATCGTATTAAAAAATATTTATCAGAGCAACTTTAATAGGAATTAAAATATTTATTTCATGGTAACTTCCTAACTTAGCACGCATTGCGTGATGAATTTGAAATGCAAAATCAAATTATCTCTGCACTGCGGAGATAATTTGTTATTTACGCATCAAAATATCGAATACTTCATAAATTTCTATGTCGAAGTTAAAATTAATCACAGGCACAGTAACTAATTATTATTTCTTTAAAGATAAAATCCTTCAACATTATAAATCCGGGAATCCGGATTCATATATTTACTTTCTTCCCGTAAACAGGGCTGTTCGCTATTTTAAACAACAACTGTATTCTGAAGTACAGGAAAAAGGAATTATTGACCCGCAGGTATTTACCTTCAATTCTTTGATTCAAAAAATATTTGGAGAGCTTTACCCAAAAACAAAAATTATTAACAATACAATTCGGACTTTAATTTTAAATGAGGTACTTGTCACATTAAAACCTAATTTAAAAATTACTAACAATAATTCTGATTTAAGCAGGAGTCTCGTCCGTAAGATAGATGCTGTTCTAAATGAATTAAAAGAGTTTGGATACGAAACAGATTCAAAAGACAGAAGTGAATTAGATAGAATTACCAAAATACCTGATTTTAATTTAATACTTGATAAAGTTCATGAATTCTATAACAACAGCCAGTTTTCACTTATCGATGAATCATCATTGTTGAGTAAAACAGTAAATGAATTAAATTCCGAACTATTTAAAAAGTTATTTCCGGATGTTGAAAAAGTATACATCAATGGCTATGGAATTTTTACACCTCCGATGCTGGATTTTATTAGAAAGGCAAAGTCTTATTGCTCTATTGAAGTATTGCTTGAATTCAATCCGAAAAATATCGAATTATTTCAAAACACAGTGAATGCTTACGAAGCTTTAAGAAGTATAGCGGATTCAACTGAAACAATTCAAGGGTATTCAATTGAAATAGAAAAACACTTGTATAAATTCGAATCCGGTTTAAAAGATAAAATCGATCTGAGTGATAAAATTACAATCCAAAAATCCCAAAATCGTGAACAGGAATTATGTGTAATCGCTTCTACCATCAAAGATCTTCATTTTAATCACGGAATTCCTTTGCACAGAATAGGTATTACTTTTCCAAACCTCGAAGCATACTTTAATTCGATTAAATCCGTTTTTAATGAATACGACATTCCTGTAAATATTTCAACCGGATATCCTCTTTTAAACTCACACCTTATCAAAGCATACCTGCAGATTTTCAAAATAATAATCTCCGGTTTTTCACTCAACGAAATATTTAAACTATTTTTGTCTCCTTATTACAAAACCAGTGAATCTGTAAACTTCGGGTCTTTTAAAAAGATAGCAGTTCAATTACGGCTGACACATATCAGAGGCAACTGGCAGCCATTAATAAATAAATTGATTCAACAGAATAAATCCTTTTATGCTTCCAGTCTTTCAAAGGAATCTTTACAATCATTTAAAGATGAATTAACAAATTTATTAGATGTCCTTTCTCCATTAAAAAATGAATTAACTATTCAGGATTTTTATTCTAATTTTTTAACAGTGTTAAAAAAACTAGGTTTGTTCATAGGTGAAAATACTAAAAACACTGTGCTTACATTAAAAGAATCAGAAAAAGAATTCCGTGCCTTTAATAAGTTTGTTCAGCTGTTTGAACAATTGAAATGGATACTTG
>DAOWAQ010000226.1 GCA_030634505.1 Calditrichia bacterium | reverse complement strand
GCACCAAAATGGGTTTCAAAATATTCAATTCTACTTAGTAAAACTATTCCCTTTATTGTACCCATTTTAATTTCAATTTAGTATTTTAATAATTTACTTTTAATATTAATCTTTTCATTAATTAAACAATTAAATTGGACAAACCCGCAGAACAAATAATAGTAAAAATATTCCCATCGCAATAAAAGTACTTCTTTCACTTCTGAATGCTTTTTTAACCTGAGGTATAATATTACTCTTATTTTTGTAAGGAATAAATTTTGGAATGAAACGAGGAACAAATTTCTTATATTCAATATATGATTGTTTAAACAGATCTTCTAATTTTTTTTCTTCATGCAAAATTATAAAGATATATTGAATAGAAAAAAATAAAAATACCAAAACAGCTAAATATGGAAACCAGGTACCGGATAATACTACAGATCCGGTATAAATCAATATATTACCGATATATAATGGATTTCTAACATAAGCAAATGGTCCATTTGATACTAATTCCGGTGCCCCTGCTTCTCTCGTTCGCGTAACAGCGCCTGCATAACTGACTCCCCATAGTCGCATAAATTCACCTAAAAGTATCATACCTATTCCAATTATAATCAAAACTCTTTCAGGATTTGCGAAAATTAGAGCAAATAGTAGAAAGGGAATGGGTGTATAACCTCTCGATTTAAATAATAATTCACCTAATTTCAAGATTTGTTCCTCGATTCAATATAATGTGTATGTTCATCAATTTTTTTCATGACTTCTTTTGCAAGTTTTAACGCTTCAAGACCATCTACTCCACTGACTAAGGGAGAAATATTTGCATTTATCGCATCTATAAATGATTCCAATTCATATTTTAAAGGATTTATATCTTTGCGTTGCAATTTATTGTACTTTATCTCTTTTTTTTGTTCACCTGTATTAATCTCACCTAATGAAAAAGCTAAGGTTCCGTCTTTAAAAATAACCTGGTCTTCTACAGGTATATAATAAATCTCAGAAAATCCTTCTGAAAAATCTAATGAAATATATGCATCCTGTTGAAATATTCTCATTTTGCGCATTTTCTTAGCAGAAATTCTACTTGCTGTAACATTTGCTATACACCCATTTTCAAATTGAATTCTGGCATTGGCTATATCAATATGTTTGGATATGACCCCTACTCCGCTTGCGTCAATTTTTGTAGGTTTACTTTTAACAAGACTTAGTATTAAATCGAGATCATGAATCATCAAATCCAGAATGACGGCAACATCCGTTCCACGGGGATTGAACGACGCTAATCGGTGAGACTCAATAAAAATGGGATTTAGTCTTACATCTTCCAATGCAAGCATGGCAGGATTAAATCTTTCTATATGACCAATTTGTAGTATTTTATTTTTGTTGCTAGCTGATTGAATTAATTTTTCCGCTTGTTCGATATTGTCTGTAATAGGTTTTTCAATAAACAAATGACAATTATTCTCTAAAGCTTTTTCCGCTGAATTGAAATGGTCCGGAGTTGGTGTCACAATGTTTACAGCATCAACCTGATTTAATAAATCTTGAACTTCTTTAAATACCTGGATACCAAGTTCGTCGCCCACTTTTTGTGCTTTTTCGATGTTTACATCATATATTCCTTTGATTTCAGCTGATTTAATTTCTTTATACAAGCTTGCATGTAATCGGCCCAAATGGCCTACACCTAAAACGCCAACTTTTATTTTTTCCATCAATTACTCATCCTCAATATTCTCGATACTAACAAGTTTGAAATCACTATTATTATTTTTATCTAAAAATGTTATTTTTTTATTTAAGTTATTGTAATACCAAATTTCAAACGGTTTGGATTTTCCAACATGATGGTGCTTGTCTATTTGACTGGGGTCACCATATAAAATTAATGTTTTACCCCGTTCGGTTCTCCAACCTTCTTTAAATCTTAAAGAATAATCAAGTATTGATTTTTGTACTCTCGAATAGAATTCATATTGGACTTCATTAAAAATAGTCTCTGGTGTATCATCCTTTTCTTTCCAATAATTATTAAACCATACTTCTAATTCATCATTAGAAAGATCTTCCGCCTGTTCATATTCTTCGGGAGAGAGCAAATACTTCATCGGACGCAAAGCGAGATCGAATTTATATAAATATGTTGGTTTGTCAAACCAAACTACTTTAAATGTATCCTGCAAAAAAGTTTTATTTTCAGACTGAGATAACATGTATTTCAGCAAATATTCACCTTCTTCAAGTACTGAATTATCGACTTCCTCAATAAAAGAATTAAATCCTGTCTTAGGTAATATATTATAGAAATTATTGTAAATTAAAATATTATTATCTTCATCAATTTTAAATAATTCTGATGAAATTGTTAAAGAATCTGATTCTTTAGAGGCATATTCAATTAATACATTAGGTGTATTATTAAATTCTATCATATCTTTGAGCGAAGATATTTTGATATCTTCACCTATATCACTTCCCTTTTCAATAAAAACCAGATCACTATGTATTATTTTTTCAGATGATTGATCTAATATTTCAATATTTCTTTTACTATGAAAATTATTTCCGGTTTGAGCGTCCCGAAGTTCAACTAATAATTTATATTTTCCGGGCCCTTGATTAAGATTATATACTTTTCTTGAATTTTGATAAAGTTCCCTAGAATTTGTGTCATGAAAATTATCAATCTGGACATTTTCATTCCAGCTTTCACTAAACAAAGTTTGTTCTTCATTAAAATTTTTTAAATTTATTGAAATCTCATATTTTGCATTATACTTTTCATTTATTTTTTTAAACTGTAAAACATCATTCTGAATATTTAAACTAAAAAGTAGTTTCGGTCCATTTAAATAACTAACAAAGGTGTTATAGTAAATTGTTGGACGTGAAGTTACTTCGAAACCATAGCGGGATGTTCGTGAATTCTTTACCTGTGCATTGGATAAACTATAAAAAATAAATATTAATATATATAAATATTTTCGTTTCATGTTGATCTCTCCAATTTAAATTTAAATATTAAGAATATTTAATTCAAGTTTATTGCCTTTAATAAAATTTCAAGAAAGGTAACCTATATTTAATAATAATAATTAGTTATATACTACTCTTAATAAATATGTAACGATAATCGAAATTTCATTAACACTATATAATTACTATTCTCTTTTTTGAAATGTAAATGTTATAATTTTAAAAATGTTTCAAAGATTTTGTATTATTGCAGTGTAATTATTTAATTGATTGGATATTTAAAGCAATATTTAAAATGCATTCAGGAAGGAATTAGAATTTTTCACTTATGGCAAATAAACCAAATATTCCACCCGTGTGGATAAATAAAATGTTTTTTCCTGGAATAGATTCTTTTTTTATTAATTCTTCTAAACCGATCATAGCTTTTGCAGTGTAAACCGGGTCTATAATTATTGATTCAGTTTGAGCGAATCTTTTAATAATATCAGTTTCCTTATCCGTGACTAATCCGTATCCTTCACCAACAAATCCATCAATAATTTTTATTTCTTCTTTTTCAAAATTTAAAGATAAATTATAACGTGCTGAAAATCTATTCATAATATCGCTTATTTTGTTCACAAAAAAATCAGAAGAATCACATACATTGATAGACATGATTTCAATATTCGAATTTGCCAGAAGTTTTCCCAACAACAGTCCTGCATGTGTCCCACCTGAGCCGGTCGGTACTAAAATAGTATCAATATTTATATTTTGATCTGCAATTTGTTTTAAAATTTCGAAAAAACATTCAACGTAGCCCCAAACACCTATTTCGTTTGAACCGCCTTCTGGAATAACATATGCATTATTACCCATTTCTTTAGCGTAAGTGTGCATAATTGTATCAATAGAATTGTATTCATCATTCGTAACATTCTTGATTTTTATATTCAGAAGAGAATTCATTAAGTAATTCCCTGTTTTAATATCAGGAATCAGACCTTTCAGAAACAATGTACAATCGTAGGACATTTTGGAAGCTAAAAATGCCGTGGTTCGACAGTGGTTGGATTGTATTCCACCACAAGTAATAATATGATTGGATTGTTTACTTTCAACATCTGCAAAAATGTATTCTAATTTTCTTACTTTGTTCCCACTTAATTCCAATCCGGTTAAATCATCCCTTTTTATCCAAATATCGTACCTTTTGTTTTTGCCAAAAAAAAT
>DAOWAQ010000097.1 GCA_030634505.1 Calditrichia bacterium | reverse complement strand
TCAGAAATAAAGAAATAGCCAAAAGTATTAAGAACTCAATTTTATTTATCGATAACAAAAATTGACATTGCTTTTTGCAATGAATACATTTTTAAAACAGAGAATATAAAATGCAAAAAGAAATACTACATAGTGAATTCACCGCCATAGTAAAACAGGAAAACCAATGGTGGATTGGTTGGATTGAAGAAGTTCCTGGAGTAAATTGTCAGGAACGAACCCATAAAGAATTATTAGAAAGTTTAAGAATAACTTTAAAAGAAGCAATAGAATTTAACAGACAAGATGCGATTGCAGTAGCGGGTCAGAAATACTCTGAAATTAAAATCGCAATATGAAAAGACGGGAATTAATTAAATTTCTTAATTCTCAAGGTTGCGAATTTATAAGAGAGGGTGGTCGGCATTCATAGTGGTTGAATCCTGAATTGAATAAACGCTCAGCAATTCCTCGTCACTCCGAAATTAATGATATTTTAGCAAAAAAGATTTGTAAAGATTTAGGTGTAAAACCAATTAAATAGTCAGTTACAATTTTTTTCAGTATAAATTTTAAAGTTTTTTTCAATTTATATTTTAACCTTTTATTACGTTATTTTTAATTGATCTTAATGAAGTATTTATTATTTTTAATATTTTCTTTATGGTGTATCGCATCAGTATCTGCTCAGATCACTTTCTCTGAAATCATGTTCGATGTAGCCACCAGCGAAAGCCACGACGAATTTGTGGAAATATTCAATTTGTCATACACTGATACAATAGACATTAGCGGTTGGCAATTTAGTGACAGCAGCAGCTCTGATGAAATTATTCCGGCTTATGGCAACTCAAAATTAGCGCCACGCAGCTTTGCTGTTATTCTCGATGGCAGCTATTTTGGTAATTCGACTGTATATGATTCGATCATCCCACCAAATGTTTTAATATTAAAAATCTCAGATAATGCATTCGGCAGCAGTGGTCTGGCAAATACAAAATCAGAATATCTTAGTATTGTTGATTCTACCGGAGATACATTAACCACTTACCGTTATTCAATTGGCAACACACCGGGATATTCAGATGAAAAGATGTCTTTGGATAGTGCTGATGTTATTTCCAATTGGTTGGATAGCCAGGTTGAAGGGGGCACGCCCGGATTTATTAATTCTGTATCACTTCGGGATTTCGATGTTGGTGTTGACGAGACCTCGCTAAATTATCCCTTTCCCCTTTTTGAAAATGATACTGTTTCTATTAATATGAAAATATATAATAAAGGTTCACAACCCATTCAGGATTCAGTTGAAGTGCAGTTGTATTCCGATAGGAATAATAACCAAATATTTGACGGGAATGATATTAGTATTTATGGTAATAGAATATATTTGGATCTTCCCGTAACAAATTCATTTGAGACAATCTTTACACACTGGAACAACTTACAATCCGGTGAACATGACCTTGTTTTACAGATTTATTATGCAAATGATGAGAATACAGCAAATAATACATTCATTTGGAATGTTACAGTTGTGACAAGAAAAAATACACTGCATATTAATGAAATTAAATTTTTGACGTTTGAAGATGAACCAGAATGGATAGAAATCTATAATTCCGGTGATGAACCTTTGTTTCTTAAAGGTTGGGCAATTGCTGATCCCAATGATACCGCTTTTGTGGATAGTAGTATTTTTATCTATCCCGGACAATACAAACTTTTAGCCGAAGACAGTCTATACGAATTTTATGAAATTTCAGACAGTCTTGTTTTAATTCTTGATAATTTTCCTACTCTGAACAATAGTGAAGATGATATTTCACTCATTGCTCCGGGTGGCGGTTGGAAGGAAAGAATAATATATTCCGATGACTGGCTGGAGGGACACGAAACTCAAAAAGTTAGTATGGAAAGAATAAATCCACTTTTATATGAAAATAAATCTGAAAACTGGGGACCATCATTGTCAATCGTCGGGGCGACTCCGGGAGAACAAAACAGTATATTCTCAGATTTGTCCATTCGTAAATCAAAAATAGAAATCCAACCCAATCCATTTTCACCGGACGAGGATGGATTTGAAGACCATACGATTATCAGTGGTGAAAATCCTGATTTAAAATCTTTAATAAAAGTACAAATATTTGATATAAAAGGACGGCGTATTCGAACATTAAAAGACAATACTCTAACTGGAGATAAATTTCATATAGTGTGGGATGGTAAAAATGATGATCACCAATTGGCGCGAATGGGAATATATATTGTATATGTTCAGATTTTAAATGACAGAAATGGTGTTATCAGAGAATTAAAATCGACAGTAGTCTTAGCGCATAAACTTTAAGAGAAAAGAATGAATTCTCCACCAAAACAATTTGAGACAAAACGGTTACATTTGAGGAAGCCTCTTCTATCAGATGCTGTGCCAATATTTGATCAGTATGCACAGAATGATGAAGTCACAAAATACTTGACATGGCAACCCCACAAAAATCTAAAGGAAACAAAAGAGTTTTTACGTCGCTGTGTGAATGTATGGAAAGAAGGATCAGCTTTTCCATGGGCAATTATACGCAAAACCGATCAGCAATTTCTGGGAATGATTGAGATTGTTGCAATTGACCATGCTGGTGTAAATGTTGGCTATGTATTGGCAAAAAAGTTTTGGGGTAAAGGTTATATACCAGAGGCGTTAAAAGCAATCATAAATTGGGCTTTTCTACAAGAAGAGATATTTCGGGTATGGGCTTTTTGTGATACAGAAAATATTGCTTCGGCAAAAGTGCTTGAGAAAGCTGGTATGCAACAAGAAGGAATCCTGCGAAGATGGCTGAAATTATCCAACATAAGTGAAATTCCAAGAGATTGTTATAGTTATTCAATTGTAAAATAACTGAATAATTATTGAATAAATTGTATATATAATCACGCTAATATAAATACATAAAAAACAACAACATCTGTCGAATATAGTCTCTCCGATTTTGTTTGATTTTGTAAATAGGCATTGGTAAATTATTTTATCAATTTATACAATAATTAAATTAAAATAGAAAATCTCTCAAAAGGGAGGAATCAAAATGTCAAACACCTACTTTAAAGTCCCAACACCTTATAATGAACCTATAAAATCTTATGCACCGGGTGCCCCTGAACGTGCTGAATTGCAGGCAAAGTTAAAAGAACTGCAATCTCAAAAAATAGAAATTCCATTGATCATTGGTGGGAAAGAAATAAAAACCGGCAATACGGCAAAATTGCGTGTACCTCACGATCACAGTATCGATTTAGGTGTGTATCATAAAGCAGGTGAAAAAGAAGTTAATATGGCTATCGAAGCAGCACTGGAAGCTAGGAAATCCTGGTCAGAAATGCCGTGGGAACATCGTGTAACAATATTTCAAAAAGCAGCAGATTTACTGGCAGGACCATGGCGTGCAACTTTAAATGCCGCTACAATGATAGGGCAATCCAAATCTGCTTACCAGGCGGAAATTGATGCAGTCGCAGAATTGGCAGATTTCTGGAGATTTAATACTGCATACATGGTGGATTTGATGGCTGACCAACCTTATTCACCTCCTGGAATGTGGAATCGTCTTGAATACCGCGCATTGGAGGGATTTGTATTTGCGGTAACGCCTTTTAATTTCACATCAATTGCAGGAAATTTACCAACAGCTCCGGCGATGGTCGGAAACGTGGCTCTATGGAAACCTGCAAGCAGTGCTGTGTATTCAGCATACTTTTTAATGAAACTTTTTGAAGAAGCCGGACTTCCTGCGGGAGTTATAAATTTTGTGCCCGGTTCCGGTGGGCAGGTAGGTAACCCTGTAATGGCAAGCGAACACCTGGCAGGTATACACTTTACCGGTTCAACAGAAGTATTTCAAAGTATGTGGAAATCCATTGGTGATAATATTCATAAAATGAAATACTACCCGCGAATCGTTGGTGAAACCGGTGGAAAAGATTTTATTTTTGCACACAATTCAGCCAAAATAAAGGCACTTGTTGTAGCAGCAATCAGAGGTGCTTTTGAATACCAGGGACAAAAATGTTCTGCGGCGTCACGTATGTACATACCTAAATCAATCTGGCCAGAATTCAAAGAACTTTACACAACTGAAGTAGCAAAAATTAAAATGGGTGAACCGGATAATTTTCAGAATTTTTTTAATGCAGTGATAGACAAAGCTGCCTTTGAAACCATTAAAACTTATATCGACCATGCAAAAAATTCCAGTGAAGCGGAAATTATAACCGGTGGTAATTGTGATGATTCCAAGGGTAACTTTATTGAACCGACAACCATTGTGACAACCAATCCAAAATTCAAATCCATTGAAGAAGAAATCTTTGGCCCGGTTTTAACTATATATGTTTATGATGATGATAAATTTGATGAAGCACTTGAATTATGCGATACTACTTCACCATATGCATTAACCGGCGCTATCTGGGCGCAGGATAGACAGGCGTTAGTTAAAATGGCTGATTATTTAAGGAATGCAGCAGGCAATTTTTACATCAATGATAAACCGACAGCAGCAGTTGTGGGACAACAGCCGTTTGGAGGTGGAAGAGCATCGGGTACTAATGATAAAGCCGGTAGCGCTATGAATCTTCTGCGATGGATGACCGTTCGAACTATAAAAGAAACTTTTGTTCCACCGGAAGACTGGACATACCCATTTATGGGAAAAGAGATATAAAATAAAGAAGGGGCGTGAAGCCCCTTTTTTGTTGCATTCAACTTCATTAGAGAAAAGCCCCATTGAATAGGGGCCTTTTTATTACAACGCCTTTGCTTTATCTTGTGCTTTTTTTCTAACTACCGCCAGTCCCATGCCGTTTTCATTACAAGTACCAACTTTTGAGTACAACTTTTTTGCTTCCTCTTTGTTGCCAGCCTTTTCCTGGGCAACCGCCTGGCAGAACCATACATAGGGACTTTCCTTATCGGCTTCTGCTAAATGGATTAAGGCTGCTTCATAATTCTTTTTTCCAGTTTCCAGCATACCAAGTATCATATTAAAAAACTGCTTTTCATTAGGATTATGTCTTTGCTCGACCGTTTGTTTGTGGGTTTTCACATCACTTTCCGCACTTTCCAGATCACCCATCATTATGTAATGATAACAGCGATCTAAACCAGCAATTAATTTATATGTATTCCGGTCTGCTTCTTTTAATTCGGCTGTCTTGATAAATTCATCGGCTTGGTTGAGGTAGGCTTCACCTTCCTCGAATTTACCCGCTTCATCGAGAGCGTATTCTGCATTTAAATAGCTGTTTACTACATAATTGGGAGAATTATTCTCTTTACCAAAAGCTGCACGTTCTTCAAATGTTTTTATAGCTTCATCTATTTTACCTTCATGTACATAAGAAGTGGCTTTCAGGAAGAGAGAACCCATTTTCTGGTTCAGATTGAATGCTTTGTCATAGTATTGCTGATAATATTCCCGGGCTTTATCGTATTCGGCCATAAAAATATAGTTATCACCGATACCTGAAAGAGCGGTTACAAACTCCGGATCAGTTTCGAAAGATTTATTATATTGTTCGATGGATTCAATATATCTACTTTGCAGCAAGAGGAACTCAGCATATGAATCATAAGGATTGGCTTCATCAGGAATCAGTTCGATATACTTCTGAAAGGCTTTTTCTGCATCAGCGAAATTTTCCATGTCCTTATACATATAGCCCATGCTATTGTAAGTTGGTGCGTAGTTCGGATCTAATTCAATCACTTTCTTATAATGCATTAGCGCTTTATCATAATCCTGAACTAAATAATAGAAGTAATTTCCTGCATCATCGTGGACACGTTTGTCACCAGGAAATAGTTCTAAAAGTTTATCGAGTTCGGCTTTTTGTTTTGTTCCATCGCCATCAGCACTCGCTTCTGCATAAAGAATTTCATGTTTTTCACCTTCTGAAACCTTATCTATAAGTTCAACAGCTTTTGATAAATTTGCACGAAATATTTTGTATCCCCCACCTGAAAAAGCACGATTTAGATATGCCTTGGCAAAATTAGGATCAAGTGCAATCGCTTTGTCAAATAACTCTGCTGCTTGTGGATTTTTCAAATTTTCGTTCAATTCACGTCCTTGCAAAAATAATTGCAGGGCTTCATTGGAAGATGTGGTAATTGGTATTTCACCTTCCGCGAGCGCATGTTGTTTCACACAGCTAAAAATGATAAATATTACGAATAAAAAAACTAATATCTGTTTCATTTTATATGCCTCCAGTTTTGTTAAACATTAAAATGATAATGACATTAAAAGAAGTTATGGTGGATGGGAACGAGATGATTTAAACAAAATCATTGAGGTCTCCTCAACATTAGAGTTAACCCAAAATCAATATGTAAAATGACAAAAAAACAGTTATAAATTTTTAGAACAGTTTATTATATATTATCTAAATCCTTATTAAATCAAGTGTCATAGATGAATTAGTGCAATCTACATTAAGAGAACTGTTATTGCAATAAAAATCGGGAAATAAAAAGATAAATAATTCAGCTATCGGTGATTTATAATAAGCACGCCAATGATTTAAACTTAATATAGTTAATATTTCTAATTCATATTCATCTGAATTATGTCCCACGTCCATATAGGAACTACTATGTGGATATTATAATATTAACGTTTCTAATTCAAATTCATTTTTATCCTTAACGTACACTCCGATTTAATTGAAAATCTATAAAATTAGCTATATTCAGGATGTTCTTTGGTGAATTTAATTAATGCACTGTTTGCAGTCTGTGAATTTTTTTTCTTTAAATATGCTGACCAGCCTATTAATAGTCCGCGTATTCCTAATGCCTGAATTGCCCATTTCCGGAAATTAAAAGTATCGCTGTGTCGGATTATTTTTCCATCCTGGAATTCAAATTGTGCATCGATTTTATTGTGAACTTTTCTTTTAGTTTGAGCAAAAGTATATTTTGCCTCCCAATGTGCTGTGCCTATATTTTCATTCACCTCAATAGCTTTGAAGGAAATTTCCAAATCTTTTCCGCGCTCACACAACATATGCCACATGGCGCCAACTTGTTTGCCATTCAAATTAAATACTTCATCCTTAAAATGAATTTCCGGATGGTAACATTCAATCATGCCCTTATAGTCTTTTTTCTGAAAACAAGAATAAAACTTGTTTAGTATTTCTTCGTGTTGTTTCAAAATATATTTGTCCGGTTTTAATCACTATAGTTGCTTAATATTCTATAACTTAATGCTGTCTCTATTAATTTCTAAATTATTATTTCTCTTAAACAATCATATTAATTTTTTCTGAAATAT
>DAOWAQ010000134.1 GCA_030634505.1 Calditrichia bacterium | reverse complement strand
TACTTTTAATGTATAGGTTAGACATTATGAACTTTTTGTTTTTGACTAATGTTTAATTTACATGGAGGAGAAAATGAAAATTTTCGTAGGTCAAATATCACTGAGAGCGACAGAAGAAGAAGTACGGAAATTATTCGAAAACTTTGGATTGGTTGAATCGATCAATCTCATAAATGACAAATATACAGGTGAATTCAGGGGATTTGGTTTTGTAAGGATGCCAGATGAATCACAAGCTCAAGCTGCGATTATTGGTCTAAACAAGAAAATGTTCAAAGAACAAATACTTCAAATTAATGAGGCCCGTACTCGTGTTAAGGACAGGTATGCTTCAGAAAGGCGACTAAGAAAAAGGAAAGATTCGATGAATAAGTAGAAACTTTACAGTTAAGTGAATTGGACTTATAGATATGAAATTCACCTAAACTTTAAGTGAAATTAATTGGAGGTATTATTGAAAGCAGGAATCTTTTTTACAGGGACAGGACCAATTGTAATTTTAACCAGTTATTCTTCGCTAGTTGATCAGGGCTTTGTGGAAAAGCTTGCTACTAAGGGAATTAAGAAATTTATTGCTTATGAAGTTGATTTGGAGAATGTTAAACAAAAATATGGCCAACATTATAATGTAGTTGTGGGAGATTTGCATCAAACTGATGATTTAAGAGTGCTGGATTACGATGGACATCATGTGTTTTACACTTTCGCATTAAAAGAACTCAAAGCACCAATCTATTACGAACCATAAGCTTTTATAATTACTTTTCTGATAGATAGTTTTTAGTTAGTAAACCTCGGGTATAAAAGTCTGATCGGATATCGGTGGGCGGACATACCCTTTTTTATCTTGTCGCGGAGGCAATTCGATTGTTTCTGGTGTTAAATCTTTATATGGTATCATAGTTAATAGATGACTAATACAATTTAATCGTGCTTTTTTCTTATTGTCTGCTTCAACAACATACCACGGCGCCTGTTTAATGTCCGTATAAGCAAACATTTCATCTTTGGCTTTTGAATATTCCAGCCATTTTGCTCTTGATTCCAAATCCATCGGGCTGAGTTTCCAGCGTTTAGTCGGATCGATTAATCGTGCCTGGAATCGGTGTTCCTGTTCTTCATCGCTTACGGAAAACCAATACTTGATTAGAACTATCCCATTGCGAACAAGCATTCTTTCAAATTCAGGACATGATCGAAGGAATTCCTGATATTCGTCATCGGTACAAAATCCCATTACCCTTTCTACTCCGGCACGGTTATACCAACTGCGGTCAAGCAAAACCATTTCACCTGCAGCCGGTAAATGAGGTACATATCTCTGAAAATACCATTGTGTTTTTTCACGTTCGGTAGGTGTAGCCAGCGCTACTACACGACATACGCGGGGATTTAAGCTCATGGTGATCCTTTTGATTACGCCACCCTTACCAGCTGCGTCGCGGCCTTCAAAAATTACTACTACTTTTAAACCTTTGTGTTTAATCCATTCCTGCAATTTTACGAGTTCAATTTGCAATTTATCCAATTCTTCTTCATAAACTTTTTTAGTCAGTTCTTTTTTATCAGCAAGATTGTTTTTGTGCTTTTCTTTATGTGCTGATTCATTATTTTTGCCATCATGTTTTTTCGAATCTTTTTTCTTTGCCATTCAATTTTCCTCTTTTCAGTATGGTGTTATATTAATTTTTATCGGATGAATTCAGTAATTGTTAACAAAATTTGGAATTTCTATAAATTGTTTTTTTTTAATTTATTTGGTTAAATTGCAAAATAAAAATTCGATAATCAATATGTTTAAAATTGGTCATTATACTGATAAAAAAAATATAACCGGCTGTACTGTAATTCTGACGCCGGAAAACACCATCGGTTCCTGTTATATCGCCGGTTCTTCTCCCGGTACACGGGAAATTGCTCTATTAGCTCCCGAACGTAAAATTAATTCAATAAACGCCGTTTTATTAACCGGAGGAAGTGCTTTTGGTTTGAATGCAGCACAGGGTGTTGTCAAATTTCTTGAAGAGAAAAAAATTGGTTATTTCACGAATTATGGTTTGGTTCCGATTGTCTCGGCTGCTGTTATCTACGATTTGAATATAGGAAATTCAAAAATCCGACCATCTTCAGAGAATGCTTATGCTGCTTGCCAGGCTGCATCTTCAGAAAACAATGAACAGGGAAACATTGGCGCCGGAATAGGGGCAACAGTTGGTAAATGGTCAGGTATTGAAAATGCAATGAAATCCGGATTAGGCATCGCTGAATTAAATTCCAAGTCTGTTTGGGTTAAGGCGATTAGTGTTGTTAATGCTGTCGGAGATGTCATTGATGAAAAAGGAAAAATTATTGCAGGCGCCAGGACAAAAGACAACAAATTCATCGCAGCGGAGAATCGTAAAACTCGTTTTCAACCTCCGGATATCGGCTTTTCAGAAAACACAGTCTTATCCGTTATACTAACCAATGCTAAAATTGATAAGCTGCAAGCATATATTATCAGTAAAAAAGCCTTCAATGGACTGGCACGGGCAATTATTCCGGCAAACACCAATTATGACGGTGATATAATTTTTACTTTTTCTAATCAGCAGTCAGAACTGCTTTTTGATATTTTAGTTGAAATGGCGACAGAAGCGGTGCGCTTATCAATAATTAATGCTGTAAAACATTCTTCTTCCCTGGGTGGTTTCCATGGTTATAAGTAATCAATGTATTGCCAATAATATGCCATTAGAAAGAAAAGAAATGTTATATTTCCCCTTAACAAAGGGGATTATGGGGTTGTAAATACTAACACTGGAGAAAGAATGTTTGGGTAAAACACATCCCCCTCTCCCCCCTTTCAAAGGGGGAATAATCAACCCAATAGAGTCAATACAATGATAGACCAATTTACAGAAGTATTCGATACAATCAATTTACAAATATATCTTTTTTCGATATTATTATTTTTTATAGGTTATGCATTTGCACCCACGGCATATTTTAAAAAAATAAAATGGTTAACCGCGTATTCATTTTTCATTATAAATATAATCGATAAACATTTTAACAAAGATTGGCATCCGATAAAAATATTCATTGTAATAGTAATGCTAAATTCTTTATCATTATTTTTCAACCTGATTTCTGCTTACGGTATTATTTTACCAATTATTTTTAGTATCTACCTCGGGATAAACCTTGGTGTTGTTATGTACCATTCGCTGAACGGTAAACATTATTATCTTAGTTTATTAAATCCTGTTGCATTGATAGAGCTTCCGGCGGCTTGGTTATCATTTTCAATGGCTATACAATTCAGCGCTACTAACTATTTTAAAATGACCGGTTTTACTCAAGTAACTTTTAATCAGTATATCTATTATTTTTTAGTTACTGTTTTACCTTTATTAATTATTGCAGGGATAATTGAAACAGCGTTAATTATTGTAGCAAAAAAAATGGAAGATAAAGATCAAAGTAGTGATCACAATTTGTAATTGCTAAGGATCAACTTACTCTAAGTAAAGTAATTACTTCTTTCCAGCTTAGTTTTTTTCCATACATTAAAATAGTAATTCTGAATATCCGTGCAGCGATAAATACCATTCCTACGATGGAAATCAGTAAAATACCAGTTGTAAGATATATTTCTGTAGTCATTGTTGCACTACTTAAAAAGATTCTCATTATCATGAAATAAGGTGTAAATAGCGGAAAATAACTTAATAGAGCAATGATCGGAGAATTGGGTTCTTTTAAAAACAAGAAAACAAGAAGGACAGGAAAGATTGCAAATGTTCTCAGAATCAATGTTACCTGTTGAGCATCCTGTTCAGAATTAAATATCGAACCAATGGCTACAAAAATAGAAGCATAAAGCATATATCCAAGACAAAAGTAAAGCAGAAAATACTGGGCATTCTCTATATTCAGATACGGAATTTGACCGGCGTTGAATAAATTAAATGCCACAAAAATTCCGGTTATGACAAGCCAGATTAGTACTTGAGTCAATCCCAGAAATCCAAGACCAAATATTTTGCCTGCCATAATTTGTTTTGAGGAAGCATAACTTAAGAGTATTTCAATCACCCTGTTTGATTTTTCCTGAATCACACTGCTGAATAAAAATCCACCGGAAGTAAATATGGCCATAAATAGCAAAATTACTCCTATTACCGAACCATAAAATTCAAGATAGAAGTTCCATTCATATTGGTCTTTTGCTCGAAGCTGGTATTTCTTCAGGGATATTGGTTTTAGCCATTCAGCTATTTTCTTATTCGAAATATCTTCACCTTGAATTCTAATCTGTATTATTATTTCATTAATGATTTTCTGGATTCGCTCTGCTTCTAACAAATTTCCGGGTGCCCTGGTATGATATTCCATTTTATTTTCTTTAAGTAATGCTTCCGGAAAGACAAGATAAGCATCCAAAACCCTGTTAAAAAGTAACGAGTCAGCTGCAACTCTTGCTTCGCTCTCGTAAATTGAATCCAATCTTACCTGGTAATTTTCAAATTCAATTTCTGCTAAATCTTTTGCTTCGCGTGAAGCAATAAGCTCATCATAGGTTTTTTTAAGTAAATATGTTTTGTTTTGTAAATTTTGCCTACGATAATACCTGGCACGTAATGCTTTGATTTCATTGTATGAAATTGTAGTAGAATCTTTTATTGATTCGACTTCTGTATATTCTTCAAATGCTTGTTTGTAAATTGGCGAGTTATCTACAGAAACCGGATAAATAACATATTCAGGTGAATTATTTTTTAATTTATAATTGTTATTTAAAAACTCCTGTAATTTTTCTGTATAAGATTTGTCTGCCATGTTTATTATACCGTATAACTTTGTAGAAACCTCTGACTCCAATGAAATAAATAATACAGGCAGGGTTATGAGAAGTGAAAATAATACGGGTAAAACAAAAGTCGAAAACAAAAAGCTTCGCGATTTAAAATGTGTCGAATATTCCCATTTTGCAATTCGGAAAAAATTTCTCATTCTGTTTCCTTTTTATGATTTTTGCTATCTTTCCGAATCAATTTTATAAAAATATCATGAAGGGTTGGCTCAACCACTTCAAATTTCCTGACATTAAAAGAATCAAATAATATTTTAACAAATTTATTTAAATTATTGCCGGCGTTTTTAATGTTTATTTTAATTCCATTATTTTTTTGTTCTAGTATTTGAATATATTCCAAATCTTTCAATTTTGATAATTCATCATCAGATTCAATATAATATGCGTTTTCCTGATATTTTTTCTTCAACGCCTGAATTTTACTATCCAGAATAACTTTACCCTGATTAATAAGACAAATATTGTCACTCAATTTTTCAACCTGATCCATTTGATGAGAAGATAAAATTATATATTTTCCTTCATTTTTTAGTTTATTTATTTCCTCAGTGAACGCTAATTGATTTACCGGATCTAATCCAATAAAAGGTTCATCAAGAATCAATATTTCGGGATTATGAAGAATTGCAATGATAAATTGAATTTTTTGCTGCATCCCTTTGGAAAGTTCAAAAACTCTTGCTTGTGTATAATCCACTAATCCAAATTTATCTAATTGTCTTATGGCTTCCACTTCGGCTTTGTGTTTGGTTAGTCGATTTAATGTGCCAAAATAGGTAAGCATGTTTAGCACGGTTGCTCTTTGATACAACCCTCTTTCTTCCGGTAAATATCCGAAGGTGCAATGAGGAATCTTTTGTCTTGGTATTTCATTGAAATATATTTCCCCGCTGTCCGGTC
>DAOWAQ010000340.1 GCA_030634505.1 Calditrichia bacterium | reverse complement strand
TTAAAATGAAAGGTTTCACCTTTTTGTTCAATAAATCAACATCATCCAGGCTTATCAATGTCACATTTACATTTTCATTTAATTCGTTGACAGATTCGAATTGAGGTATTTCTCTAATACAAGGAGCACACCATGTTGCCCAGAAGTTATAAACCTGAATTTTATCTTTGTATTCACAATTTTCAATCATTTGAAACAGTCGTTCTGATTTTATAACATCAACTTGTTGACCAAATGACATGAGAACATGCAAATGAAAAATGAACACGAAAATATATCGCATTATGTATCCTCCTTTCATAGCAAAACATCTCTTCATTCTGGTAATTATTTCAAAGAAGAGATTTGGAATTTATTATTATTTGGTGAAAAATAAAAGAATCAAAATTATATTTAGTAGGAGAAAAAATATGCTTTTTAAAATTTGGTAAAATTGCCCCAAATCTATTTAAAATTATGTAACTCAATAAGCTTAGAATTTTGAATTTGATAAGGAATGAGGGAAATAAATAATTAAGAAAATTGGTGATAGTTTTATTTTTTTTTAATGCAATTATTTAGGTAAAAAGTTTTCCACAAAATGACCAAGTTATCCACAAAAACGCAACCAAAACCTATAACACACTGGTATATAGCATGTTACGTATATTGTTGATGTTCAGGTCATTGTGGATAAATCCCTCATTTTGAAAGAGTTAAAAAAATGCAACTTTTCAAATCAAAAGTTTTACACATAATTTAAAACAGTTTTCTCACTTATTCGTTTGCTGGTTTTTGATTGACTTAAATCAGAACTATTCAGCTCTGTCTTTTTTTAATTTTGTTCGATATGTGTTAAATATTCTGGACTTGGATACAAAGCCTACATACTTATCATCTTTGATTACAGGAAGGTTCCACGCCCCGGTAATTTCAAATGTATTCATTACGGATTGCATGGAGCTTTTTGATGAAATAAATGCAGGAGGATCTCTCATTATAGAGCTTATAATCGTTTCTTCTCTTGCCGCCTCATCAAACATGATGTTTCTAATATCATCAAGAGTTATAATTCCAACCAATCTATCATCATCATCTACCACAGGAAAAATATTTCTCTTTGATTTTCGGACTACATTTACAAGATCACTTAGCGTTTGATATGGTTTTATCGAAATAAGATCCTTTTCTATCACCTTCTTAACCTTCATTCCGCTTAACAATTGTTTGTCTTTATCATGAGGAATATAATCGCCTCTTTCAATGAGTCGTTTTGTATAGATCGAATATTTTTCAAAATAAGAAATCGTACTGAATGCAATAGCAGACACAAGCATCAACGGAACAAATAAGGTATAACCGCCGGTAATTTCGGCAATAAGAAAGATCGCTGTTAACGGGGCATGTAACACACCACTCATTACACCGCACATTCCTGCCAAGGCAAAATTACTGAGACTTATGCTACCAGGAGAAATATAATTGATAGTAAATGCGAAGATAAAACCAACTACTCCGCCAAGAAATAGCGATGGAGCAAAAATTCCTCCACTTCCCCCGGATTCAATGGTTAAGGAGGAAGCAATTGGCTTGAATAAAATAATTCCAACCAGAAAGAGAATGAAAACAAGTGGATTACTATAATTCAATGAAAAAAATGATTGAAAAACCATTTCAGATTCATGTCCATTCAATAAAAGTTTTATGGTATCATATCCTTCACCATATATTGGAGGGAAGAAAAATATAATAATTGCCAAAAGCAGCCCTCCAATCAATCCTCTGACAGCAAAGTTTTTTATTTTCGTTATTTTTTGTTCCACAAAATAGGTGAACCTTGTAAAATAAACCGCGATCAGACCACACAGGATTCCCAGCAAAATAAAATATGGAGTATCCGATGCGATAAAAGGATCTTTTAATGCAAAAGAAAATAAAATATCATCCCCTAGTAACGCCAATGATACTAATGATCCACAAACTGCTGCAATGAGCAAAGGAATAAATGAAGCAAAACCCAACCCCGCCAAAATAACCTCACTTGCAAAAATAACTCCCGTAATCGGAGAATTGAAAATTCCTGCAATTGCCCCGGCAGCCCCACAACCAATTAATAATGTTCTGCTTTTATAATCAAGATGCATCAGCCTGGCTATATTGGAACCGATGGCTGAGCCGGTTACAACAATTGGAGCCTCCAGTCCAACAGATCCACCAAAACCAACAGTAATGGCACTGGTAAGCATCCTGGAATACATTTTACCTTTTACAATTATGCTTGATTTCTTTGAGATGGAGAATAAAATATCCGTTATGCCGTGCCCTAGCTTTTCTTTCCAATAGTACCTGGTGATAAGAACAGTTATCATAATCCCTACTAGCGGGTAGAAATAAATCAGGTAACTATTTACTTCAGCATGTTCTCCTTTTAATAAAAAATGTTGGATCTGGTGAACGGTTTCTTTAAGTATCACTGCGGTCAATCCGGCTAAGGCGCCTATTACTGCACTGAGAATCATGGTGAAGTTTTGGGTTTTTATATGTTTGATTCTCCAGATTAAAAAGTTCAGTAGGATTTGATTAAATTTCATGCTGCAAAATTAGAACAAATAAGACCTAATTGTAATTTTTTCAACAAAGGTTCATAAGAATTATTACATTCCTATTTTACTTCTAAAATGAAAAATCGTATAACTGAGCTGTTCAATGTAAAATATCCAATAATCCAGGCTGGAATGGTTTGGTGTAGTGGCTGGAAACTTGCCTCTACGGTGAGCAATGCAGGTGGACTGGGCTTGCTAGGTGCGGGATCCATGCATCCTGATGTGTTAATAGAGCACATCGAAAAATGCAAAAAAGCCACTTCAAATCCATACGGCGTCAACGTTCCATTAATGTATCCACAGGTTGAAGAAATAATGAAAATCATCATTGATATGGAGGTGCCTATTGTTTTTACGTCAGCAGGAAATCCCAAGGCCTGGACTTCAAGTTTACAGAAGCACGGGATCAAAGTGACTCATGTAGTTTCAAGTCTGAAATTTGCCAGAAAATGTGTGGAAGCCGGTGTTGATGCCGTAGTAGCCGAGGGGTTTGAAGCCGGGGGTCATAACGGCAGAGAAGAGACTACTACATTTTGCCTTATCCCAATGATTTCTCAGGAAATCTCTGTTCCAATAATTGCCGCAGGTGGAATTGGGAGTGGGCGAACAATGCTTGGTGCTATAGCACTTGGTGCTGAAGGAGTACAAATCGGAAGCAGGTTTGCAGTGAGTGTGGAATCTTCTGCCAATCAGAAATTTAAACAACTAATCGTAGAAGCAAAAGAAGGAAGCACCGAATTA